>JANWIX010000075.1 GCA_025449675.1 Nitrososphaera sp.
AATTTGGAAGTGAGCTGTTGAGAATCGCTAACGATCCTAACAATGCTTCTTCAAGCCGGACAGTTTCCGTGGCTTGATTCGGAAACATGTTGATGACAAATTCGTACGGCTTGACGCTGCCGCCTTCCTTTGCTATCAATTCATGTATGCCATTCCTTGGCGATCCGAAAACTATCAACAAACTCTGAACGTTCTTGCTGCGCTCGATCAATTTTGTTTCCATCTTTTTAAAGTGCGCTCCCTTCCTTGAAGTAAGAACTACCTCTGCATTTTCTAGACTGGCAATCAGCTTGGTGATCGATGCGACGTCTTTCACTTCGTAACCCCAGTACTCGGAAATGTCATCCTGAGACGCCTCAACCGCTCGCAAGTTGGGATAGGGCGCTGTGAACTTTACATTGACTTTCTTTCCTTCGAATCCCTGACCCGAGAAAGGCACAAGGCCGCCTAGTCCAGTCTCGACAAAAAGCTGCCCCTTGACCTTTGCAATAACCGCGGTCCTGATTGCGCCGACCTTCACGTTCTTTACATCCTCAGGGGGTTTGTGGTGTGGCGCCTTGATTGGATGCAGGATTCCGGCGTATTCCAGCTGGGGAATCCTTGGATACAGTATTTTGCGCAGATACTGGGGTGTGTCCAGAAAACGAAGAATCGTCCTCAGCAGATCAGGATCTTCCCTCTCAAACTGTGAAAGCATGTCGTGGTAAATGTAAATTCGCCTGACTCGGAAAATCGCGCAGGCCCGAGCGAACTGGGCTATCTTTATGCTCTTGTCGCGTTTTGTCTGCTCGTCTGAAAGTGAAGAATCAGGCAGCGCGACCCATATTTCAGGCATGGTAATTACTCGTTTAGCAGCTCCTTCACCGCGCCCTCAAGAAATCCATCCGAGCCAAAGAACGTGGATCGCAAGTTTCCCTTTCTGTCTACAAGAATACTAGATGGTGTGCCCCGGAGGGCGTATTCCTCAAATGTCGCCGCGGAATATTGCTTCGCACGCAAGATTTGCCTTACGCGCTCGACCAGAGTCTGCCTGTCCTTTTCATTGTAGGACCTAAAGTCAGGGACGTTGGCTTCCACGAAATCCATGACCTTGCTGTCAGTCAGAGGCCCTGATTCTTTCTTTAAGAGATCCATGCCAACAGGGAACGGGATCTTGTAGGGGAGTTTGCCTCCATCCTTCAGCTGACCGTACTGTGCAAGGGCCCGGTGGGTCTCCCCCACTACCTCTCCCGTGGTGACAAGTTTCTGAAGGTTCTCCAGGTTGTTCTTGTCAAAGTCTTCAAAGGCTGTTGCCAGGCCAAGGACAGTCAATCCTTTGTCTCCATACTTTTTGTAAATGTCGATAGTCTCAGGAATCCCATGAATGAAGCAGCCGGGGCAATTCACTTGAAAAACCTCGACTAGGACAACATTGCCTTTTTCATTATCAATATTAGTCGGCTTGCCTTGAACCCAGGAAGAAACGTGCAGGTTGGGGGCTTTTGTGCCTATCTTTGTGACCATGTCGGGATTAACTGATCTTGTTTGTCCTTAAATTAATTCTACCTGATTGCTCGCTTATGAGCCGCGTTTGCCTGCTCTTTCCTTGGCCATGGCGGCATAGTTGTCAATTTCTTCGTCCTCTACCTTGCGCATGGTCTTTGTTTTTGTGTCAATTATCGCCATCTTTAGATGTCTTGTGCCGGTCTTTTCTTCGCTCACAAGATATATCGATTCTATTGCAAGAGATGCAGCCTCTGCGAGCCCAAGTTCTGTCTTGTAACTCTTCTCAAGAAATTCAGTCACCTGGTCGCTGCCTGCCCCTATCGCAACGGCGTCATAGCCAATGTACGTGCCACTAGGATCTGTCAAAAAGAGCTCGGAGCCATTCTTGTCTACACCTGCCAAAATGAGCGCAACGCCAAATGGCCTTACGCCAGCGTATTGCGTGAACTGCTGGGCCATGTCCGCGATATTCTTTGCAACTCCTTCAACATCGACAGGCTCGTCATAGATCAGCCTGTTACTCTGGGCAAAGAACCGAGCATGATCAACTTGCGTTCGCGCATCCGGAATATAGCCTGCCGCAGCAACGCCGATATGATCATCAACTTGAAATATCTTTTGGGTTACGTTTGATATCTGGAGTTTTCTTGCCTTCTCTTCAACGCCTAGAATCACGCCGTCCCTGCATTTGACACCTATTGCAAGGGTCCCTCTCCTGACGGTTTCAATGGCGTACTCTACCTGGTAGAGCCTGCCGTCTGGTGAGAATACAGTAATAGCTCGGTCATAGCCTGCTGCTGCTGGTAACAATTCGATCTACTTTTTTTGTAGTGTACCATTTAAGTTTACCTCGGTACATTCAGCGGATTTTCAAGGTTGATTTTAATATCGACATAATGCCGCTCTTCATGTGTTTCAGGAGGAAATACAATTCTTCGGTCACCCCAATGTTCAGTCCTTCCATGCTCGCACCATCGAAGTAACGAAAGATGAACACCTGAGTCTAAAAGGGGACTGCATAATAGGAGTTCGGGCCAGCAAGGGCTGTGCCGACATTGATGAAAAGGTAAAACGCATGCTGAAACTGGATGATTCTGTCGTGAAAATGGAGATCATTGTGGGAAACGAGTCATTCTCGGTCACAGGCAGAGGCGACAGCAGGCTAACCCTCTTGAACCAATATGACATAGTAATTCGCAAGTCCAGATTCGTATGTCCCCGTACGATGTCTGTCATGTGCGACAAAGCCTCGTCAGATTTGCCGAGAAAGATGGTAAAGATGCTGCAGGCAAAGGACGCGAAGGGACTACTTCGCGTGTCAGTTGAATGACCCACGAACTATTCCGGCAATCTGCATCTAGCGGATGTTTTTTCTCAGGATTTGCCTATTGCAGGCCTTGAGTCTCTTGTTGCGCCGGCGACATCCGCATATTCCTGTTTTTCCATCGCTCTGGCCGTGGCAGAGTTGAGAATTTCCATGACGATAAATTCCCTGAAATGATTGGTCTTGCATAGATTGCACGGAACGCCATTCTTCGAATCAAGTGATGCCGCAAGTTTCTTGTCTTCATAGACTGCCTTCATTACCTTGAGCAGCTTTGAGCTGGTGTCATCTATCAACTTTGAATATTTCAAATCCAGGTCTGCTGGGGAGCTGTAGCTGAACGCCCTGAGTGTCGGAGCGTAGTATTTCATGACGGCGCCCCTGACTTCAACCATTTTAGTGGCCTCAATCAGTCCCGCTTTCTTCAGAGTATCCAGATGATGCCTTATCGTTGTAGTGGCCTTTTTCAACCCACCAGTGCCAAGCGCTTTTGTCAATTCTTCGGCTGACATTGACCTGTGACTTAGAATTTCCAGAATTCGCAGCCTGACAGCGTCGTTCAAAGCGCGGGCCGCGACATGACCCAGTGTCGTTATCCTCCTAGTGCGCACGTCCTTTTGCAATAAAGTGGCTGCCATCGTCAGGCATTGAAGGAATCACTACTAAATGCCAATATCAGATACTTTTGTCAAACAGGTCAATGGAATCACTGTCGTGCTACCACTCGAAGAAAGCTGGGTGCTTTAGCCTTTTCATGCCGGCGTAATGCGCCCTTTTGAAAATAATCGTCAAGTTAGATATGCAATGAAGATCGTAGTAAGGGACATGGCGATCCCGTCCACCTGGATAACAGAAAGCGATACGAGCGTGGGCGGGGACAAAGACTGTCGTTCTGCGGCGCCGAAATTGAGCTATAATTTGCGGCCCGCTATTCGCTCATAGGCAAGAATGTATCTTCTGCTGAGCTCTTCTGCTATTTCGGGGGAGACTTCGGGAGGTTCCGGCTTTTTGCCTTCCTTTGCAAGGCTGTCAACTTTGTCCTTAAAGCCCGTGCTGACAAGCCAGTCCCTCAGCAGTTGCTTGTCGTAACTCTCCTGAGTCCTTCCGGGACGATAATCGCTTGCGAGCCAGAGCCTGTATTCATCCGGTCCTAGAGAATCAGCCAATACGATATCGCCTCCTTCTCTTCCGAATTCAAACTTTACATCTGAAATGATAAAACCTGCCTTCCCAACTATGTCGCTCATTTTGCGATACAGTTCGATTGACACTTTTTCAAGATAATGAAATTCTTTGCTTGTGACCAGTCCCGCCGAAAGCGCCCCATCCATGGTGATTGGCCTATCGTGATCCTCAGACTTTGTTGTAGGATCAAAGATAGGCTGGGGCAGTCGGGATGCCAGAACAGGTTCAAAGTCTTTGGGCAGAGCGGTTCCAACATGATCCTTGTATCTTTCTACAAGGCTGCCGTAAAAGTACCCCCTGACGACGCATTCCATCGGGATCATTTCCAGCTTTCTTACTTTCATCTTGTCTTTTGCCACAACTCTTAACATGTGGTGCCTTACACCGAGCGTGTCAAACCAGAATTCACCGAACCTGCAAAGGACCTCTCCTTTCTTGGGGATGGGAGTTGCCATCTTTACGTCAAAGGCTGAAACGCGATCCGTGAAACGGAACATGAGGTTTCCATCTGCCAGTTCGTAGATGTCCTTGACCTTGCCCTTCCGGATCAGCCTCATGCCTCGGAGATCTCCTGACCACCAATAAATAATATCTTATTGAAAGACTTTTAACGCCACGGAGTCGCAATTTCTTCAAGCAATGGGTGTCAATGCGGACATTATCGAAATGGACAAGCCCATTTGCATCGGTATAATTGGCGGCGGCCAGCTCGGCAAGATGATGGCCCATGAAGCAAGGCGAATGTCTCTCAAGGTAATTGTTCTCGACCCTACTGAGGGCTGCCCTGCGGCGGGAATTGCAGACGAGCAGATCGTTGCTGATTTCAAGGATGAGGGCGCTATCATGAAACTGGCGCAATCATGCGACGTGCTCACTTATGAAATAGAACTGGCAAACTCTGCAGCTCTCAAGGACTTGGAATCGCGAAATTACCCAGTCAGGCCCGCTCCAGAAACACTAAGAATAATTCAAAACAAGTTCAGGCAAAAGACATTCTTGAAAAAGCATGGAATCGCAGTGCCGGATTTTGCATCTGTGACCTCTGAGGAGGGCCTTTACGAAATGTGCGAAAAGTTCGGCTTGCCGGCAGTTCTTAAGGCATGCGAGGATTCCTATGACGGGCGAGGCAACTTTGTGATAAGATCGATGAAACAGGTGCACGAAGCCTACGGTGTCTTTTCAGGAAGAGAATGTATGCTGGAAAGGTTTGTCCCATTTACCAAAGAGATTTCGATAATGGTGGCCAGAAATCCGAGCGGACAGATAGAATCATTTCCCGTCGTGGAGAATCTTCATCGCGATGGCATTCTGGACACCACCATAGTGCCTGCTCGCATAGGCAGCAGGGTAGAGTTAAAAGCAAAGAAGCTGGCAGAAAAGGCGATGAGCAAGCTGCAGGGCGCAGGGATATTTGGCATAGAAATGTTTGTCACGAAAAGTGGTGATGTGCTTCTGAATGAGATAGCCCCGAGGCCGCACAATTCGGGCCATTATTCGAACGAGGCCTGTTCAGTTTCGCAGTTCGAGCAGCACCTGCGAGCGATTCTTGACCTTCCGCTTTCAGAGCCCGAACTCCTGTCACCGGCAGCCATGGTCAACATACTGGGTCCAGAGGGATTTAGTGGCTCTTATGCGGTGCAGGGTCTGAAGAGTCTGTTCAGGGTTCCGGGAATCAAGCTGTATCTGTATGGCAAGAAATCGACCAAGCCCATGCGAAAACTAGGGCACATTACCGCAACAGGCAAGACCAGGGATCAAGCTCTCCAACGGGCATCAAAGGCGCGCAAAATGATTTCAGTTGTCAGCGGGTCAAGTGCGAACAAATGAAGAAGAGCCTCGTTGGAATAATCATGGGCAGTGATTCAGACCTTGAGGTGATGAAGGAAGCGCGTGATGTGCTGACTGAGTTCAAAGTTTCTCACAACGTGGAGATAGTGTCAGCACACAGGACCACCAAGGCCATGTTCGATTACGCCATGAACGCCAAGCAAAAGGGGTTTGAAGTCATAATCGCAGGCGCAGGCGGCGCGGCTCACCTTCCTGGAATGGTTGCTTCCCTTACGCCTCTGCCCGTCATAGGTGTACCGATAAGAACCAAGAGCACGGACGGCCTCGACTCACTACTGTCGATCGCGCAAATGCCCCCTGGCGTGCCTGTGGCAACAGTCGCCATAAACGGAGGAAAGAATGCAGGGATTCTTGCCTGCCAGATCCTCGCAATTTCGCATCCAGATATCGCAAAGAAAGTGGCGAAATACAAGGCAAGACTTGAAAGCAGCATCCTCAGAAAGGCAGACAATCTCCAAAAGATTGGAGTGGAGAAGTATCTGAAGATGATGCGAAAGCGCAAGTAGTAGAATTTATTTGTGGCCGCCATTTTTACCTCCATTCGTGGAGCACGATGATTCCCACGAAGAAGAACATGGCCACGGCGAAATTGAGCCTGTTGTTGTAAAAATATTGAGTCCAAGCCAGACGATGGCAGAAGAAATGAAGAAAGCCGGGGTGCAATCCGATGCACTAGATCTCGGGTCGCATCCTCTGGAGAAGGGGCCGTATTACAGCCAGCTGTTCGCGCTGTCTTCAAGACTTGCCACCAACAAGGGATTGATAAGAGTCAGAGGAAAAAACGTCGACTTTATCCAGGTACTGCAGAGGAATTGAGATGATGCTAGGACAGGACCCTGCCCCGCTTCCATATGGCGCTCTGCCGTACTTTCAGGTGCATTACATTGTTCAGGTTGAAAGCGATGAGAATGCTAGCTTTCTCGCAAAGTGCGAGCCGATAACTCGGGGGCACTTTGGAAACAAGCGCGTAATAGATGTCAGGTGGACAGGGCTGGACGGCTTTGCAAATGACCTCCAGTCAGATTCGGAGCTGACCGAGATGCTAAAGAAAGCCATGTTGCGCGTAGGTGAAATCCGTGTAGACCCGCAGGACGACAATATCAGGATTTATGGCAAGTGGACGCACGAAGACAGGTCTTCATACGATGGGACCATGCTGGAAATTGCGGACAGAATCGCGATGCACATTCGACAGAAATTGAGAAGGCTGGGCGTACAAGCCTGAACGCATGTCTCTCAGTTGTTGCGGATGCATCAATCTTGAGATAAAGTTAGCTTTAATAGTGTTGGAGAATTGCCAACACTATGGAGTCGCAAGCCTTCATGTCCAACCAGAGATTTAGCGGTAAAACAGTTGTCGTCACCGGAAGCGGCACAGGCATAGGTCAGGCAATAGCCAGAAAGTTTGCCGAACAGGGCGCCAACATTGTAATAATGGGGAGGCGGAAGGAGCCGCTCGACCAGGCTTCTAAGATATTGAACGAAATAATTACTTCAGCAGGATCCAAAGGCCGGGTGGTTGCTTTCCCCGGCGTGGATGTCGCTGACGAGTCTGGCATCAACTCTATGTTCGACGGCGTAAAGCAGCAGCTCGGCAGGGTGGACATTATAGTAAACAACGCCGGAGTGTCCGGTCCGGTCAAAACTTTTACCAATGCAAGCGTCAAGGAGTTTCGGGACGCAGTAGCAATCCACCTGACCGGGACATTCTGGACTTCAGCCAGCGGCCTGAGCGCGATGGAAAAAGGGGGCAAGCTCATCACTATCGCTACTTTCTTTACAGAAGAGAACCGGTATGAGCAGCGCCCGTATAGATTCAGAACGCCATACACGGCCGCGCAGGGGGCCAAGAACAGGCTGGCAGAAGCCCTCGCGTGGGAGCTGGCCGAACGAGGGATACGTTCGATCTCGACGAACCCCGGACCCGTCCATTCGGACAGGATCTACAAGACCGTCTATCCAAAAGCGGCTGCGGAATTTCTCAGAATAGGCGGATACCCTGGACTCAGCTCGGTTGAAGTCGAGATGGTAACGGCAGGTGCGCTTCCGCTCCTGGGTGAACCTGAAGACGCAGTGGCGGCAGGCGTGCGGCAGGTGGCCCTGGAAATAGCCTCTTCAAGGGGACAGGTGAGTGACGATATCAAGAGCAAGCTCGAGCAGACAGTGTCAGGCTCACTGGCCAAGATACAAGAGATTGCTGAAAAAATTCAGAACAATACCAGCAAGATGATAGTTGACGGCGAATTCTTGACGCAGGAAGATGTCGCTGAAATGGTCATGAACCTTTGCGATGAAAAGATAAGCAAGCTGATTAACGGCAGGGTAATTCCAAACGACCGGGTCTTCTATCCGGTAAAGCCCATTGTCGGAACAGCGGTGAACGGGCCTGATAGGCCAGATCTGGCCGGCAAGGTACTAGTGCTCACGACCAGTTCATCGTCGCCAAAGGACGTGTCGCGGATTAAAAAGATGGCACAGTCGATGCAGTCCTCCGGCGCCAAACAGGTAATAGTTCTCACCAGCTCCCAAAACGACCTGCCCGAGTACAAAGATTTCCACAGCCATGCCATAGATCTGCTGGATGAGGGCAGCATACGAAGGATCTTTAATACTGCAAAAACGAAATTCGGGCAGATAGACGCGGTCATTCATTTTACTGGCGACTATGACTACAACGTTTCCCTTAGTTCGTTGTCCAGAAAACAGTGGGATTCGCTCGTGGAAAACTTCATCTACATTCCCGGGCTGGTCACCAAGGAAGCCGTCAACGCAATGGCCCCGGCCGGGGCAGTCGAAGAGCCATCAAAATACAAGGACTCAAAAGGAATGGTCGTGATCGTGGGACCTGACGCTCCTGTCGGCAAAAAGATTTCTGGAACGATAAGGGCTAGGTCAGATGTGTTCCGAGGAGCATTGCGACCCTATACAGCAACTGTGAACCAGGAACTAAATGACGTTTTGGGCTCCCGGATCAGGCTGTACTTGGTCCTGGCTGGAAACAGCGAAGGGTCGGAGCCAGATGCCGAATCACTGGTGAACTCTGTGTCAAACCTGGCGGCAGGCGTTGCCCAAAAAGGCAACGAAGCCATATTTTACCTGGACGAATCTAGGAAGTAGCAGACACATCATATTGCGCGCTGCCGTCCGTTGCAGAGCATGCGTTACGTGGTTATCTTGAAGAAAACCAGTCAAGAATGAATTTCACCGCCACGCCTATCAGTACTATTCCAAGCAACCTCTGAAGGAGAACGTCCTTTGCAGATCTAGAGAGTCTTGCTCCGACCTGGGCACCGACGAACGCTCCTGCCGACAGCGCGAGGGCCTGAACGTAGTCCGGATGGCCTAGGAACGAGTGCGTCAGCACGCCGGCGATAGAGGTTATCATGAGCGTAAGTTGCGAGGTAGGCGCGGCGCGCTGCATAGTCATCTTTAGAACAAGAAGCATGATCGGTACGAAAATTATTCCGCCGCCCACCCCAAATACGCTCGATATCAGCCCGGCGCCAAAGGTCGCGCCGAAAACTACAAACATCATATGTATAGGCGGTTTTTTTGGAGCGTCGCTGCCTTCCTTTAGGATGGAATTCCTGTAGAGGATGTAGAGGCCCGTAAGCACCAGCAGTATTCCGAACGCGAGCTTGAACGATCCTTCTGTCAAATAGTCGGACGCAAACGCGCCTATTATGGCGCCAGGTATCGCAAACGCAGCCAGCTGAATGCCCAGTTTGTAGTCGATTCTTTTTTGGCGAGAATACTCGATCGTGGATGACACACTCGTGGAAGTCACAGCGAATAGACTTGTGCTAGCGACGGGCGCCGGCGGTAGGCCCAAGAACGTGAGCGCGGGGACCATTATTATCCCGCCACCGACTCCGAGCACAGAACCCAATGCCCCTGCTCCAACTCCGATTCCTATCAGAATTAACATCATTGAAATCGGGTCGAGCAACCTCTTACTCTTCCGGTGATTCAGGTTTTATAACTTGCGAGGATAAATGCGCCAGGCCGGAAATGCCGGCGCTGTTTTTATAGTTTTATTAAGCCCACGTCGCGTTAAAGCAAGCAGTATCTGTATTGCGCATAATCATGGTCGGATTTGGAGTTGTCGGTCAGAGCTTTGCCAAACTCTTGTTGTCGCGATCGGCGGATCTTTACAGCGAGCATGGAATAAAACCTCGCATTGTAGCATGCGTAGACAACAAAGGCTCTGCTGTCGCGCCGGCTGGCCTTGACCTGCAGCGCCTTCTTGAAGCCAAGAAGACAAAGAGCACGGTAGGTGCGTACGACAAGGGTAAAAAGGAATTTGATCCAGTGCAAGTTATCGAAAACGTGGAAGCAGAAGTCGTTCTTGAATGTTCCCCGACGGATCTCTCCACTGGTGAACCAGGAACGACGCACATAATTAGTGCAATGAGAAACGGCAAGCACGTGATAAGCGTCAACAAGGGCCCACTCGCGCTTGCGTTTCCTTCGCTCATAGAGCTGGCGAATTACAACGGAGTGATGCTCAGGTTCAGCGGGACGGTAGGTGGAGGGACTCCCATCCTGGAATTTGCAAAGCGCTGTCTCAAGGGCGACAGGATAGCGTCATTCCGGGGAATACTCAACGGGACAACGAACTATATCCTTAGCAAGATGGAAGAGGGGATGGATTACGAAAGCGCCCTTGCAGATTCCAAGCAAAAGGGTTACGCGGAAGCCAACCCTTCCCTAGACATAGACGGATTTGACGCAGCTGCCAAGCTGGTAATAATGGCAAACTGGGTGATGGGAATGAAAGTGACAATGAAAGATGTAAAGAGAACAGGAATTAGCGGAGTTAGGTCGGCGAATGTAAAGAAAGCGGCAGAAGGTGGAAACGCCATCAAACTCATCGCAACTTGCGACAGCAAACGCCTTGATGTCGCGCCAACAGAAGTTGCAAAGAAGGATCCCATTTGCGTTAACGGCACCCTTAACGCAGTCACCTTTTCGTCCGAGCATTCCGGTCAGCAGACGATAATAGGTCGCGGGGCTGGTGGGATGGAAACGGCATCTGCCATCCTCAGGGACTTGATAGAAATAAGGGACACGATCTTTGAAAGGTAACGGTAAGCCGAGGGTAGAGCATATTACTTTATATGTAGATGTCTACAGACAACATGCGTGCTGAAACAGCCCGTATTTCAACATAACAAAAATAACTATAAATAGGCTCATACGCTGAAATTACTATAGTATAATAATGCAGATTTTGGACAATAACGCAGTGGAACAGAAGGAAATTTCACATGACGACGTAATGTTATGTAGCCACTGCCATGAAAAACCGGCCGAGATATTCCAGGTGATAGGGGACTATTGTCTGGAATGCTGGCAGATCATAACGCACACGAACGCCTGATTTATCCTACCCTGAAGCCACCGAAAGACACCCCGCCCGCTCCTGACGTGGTTTCTGCGCGCTGATTGATCCCAAGAAGGTCGATAAACTCGCGGATATTCTTTGTCTGAAAATAGACAGATCCAGGGCCGGTGATTTCAGTCGCAAGGCCCTCTCCACCAAGAATGGTAGTTTTCATTCCGCCAACCTTTATCACCTCGTAGTTCGCCTGATCGCTGAGCGCGACCAGATGATAATTATCCAACGTCAATTTCTCTCCAGCCGCCAGCTGCTTGTGGATTATGCCTCCGTACGCATTGAGGAATAATTCCCCTTGACCTGTTGCCTTGAGCATGAAAAACTCGCTTCCGAAAAGCCCCTTACTAAAGCCCTGCCATTTAGTATCCAGAACAACTCCGGAAGTCGATGCAACGTAAGAGCCTGACTGCACTATGAATCCTA
>JANWIX010000076.1 GCA_025449675.1 Nitrososphaera sp.
AGCTCAGGACAACAGTGCCTGCCATAATTCGGGACGCAAAAAGCAAGCGTTTTGAGGTCGCCTGTTCATTCATCTGCGCCGTGTCTGATGCGAACCCTGAAAAAGCGCGCGAGCGCGCTGCCAAAACCCTTGCCTTCTATGTCGCAGTGGGCAAGTACTACGGCAAGTTTCTCTCCACAAATGGGTTTGGAAAGGAAGTCTCGCAGATATCGGATGCATACAAAAGCGGTGGAAGTGAAGCAGCTGCCAAGCGGGTTTCAGAAGAGATGCTCGACGCTCTCACCATTTGCGGAAGCAGGAGTGACTGTGGAAAGTCTCTTTCAAGATTCATCTCCGCGGGCATAACCCTTCCGATAATCCAGGTGAATCCCGTCGAGGGCGCAGAAAGTTCATTTAGGGAACTGTTGTCAACCTTTCAATAGTGCATAGGGTAGCTATCGTCTCGCAGTCCGGGTCAAAGTATTCAAAGGATTCTGGAAAGGGTATCTTTGACCTTGCATGCGAGCCCTGCGCAAGGATACTGAATAGCGAGAATTTGGACAAGGCAAATCTGGGTGCGGTCCTTTTTTCGAGTTGCACGACCGAACAGTACAGCTCGACGATACTGTCAGAGTTGCTCGGAATAAGGCCACAGATCTCCCATAGAATAGACAATCTCTGCAACTCTGGGACAAACGCGGTAGTATCTGGATATTCTCTGATTGCTTCGGGATTGTGCGATACCGTGCTTGTCGTGGGCGCAGAGAAGGCACGCAGCGAAGGCAACAAGCTAGGGTGGGACATCACAAGGGGCTCATTCATGCTTCCTGTTCACTGGGCGGCTCTTTTCGCCAAAGCGCATATGAGAAAGTACGGAACTTCCGAAGAGGAGATGGCCATGGTGTCGGTCAAGAATAGGGGAAACGCATCCTCGAATCCAGATGCGCTCTTTAGGAATCCGGTTACACTTGATGAAGTGATGGCGTCAAGAAAGATAGCAGATCCTTTGAAGCTTCTTGATTGTTCAGCGGCTTGTGACGGGGCATCAGCTGTGCTTCTTGCCTCGGAGGAAAAGGCGAAAGAACTGACAGACGAGCCGGTGTGGATACAGGGCATTGGTCAGTATACCAGTTCTGCGAGCTTTGCCAACGCGACAGCCGATCTCTGCAGTATCGAGGCGGCAAAAGTCGCTGCGCAGGCAGCTTACAAGATGTCAAAGACAGAGCCTTCCCAGATCGATGTGGCAGAAGTTCATGATGCTTTTACAATTCTAGAAATACTAGCCTATGAGGATCTTGGGTTTACAAAGAAAGGCACGGGAGGCAAATTTGTAAAACAAGACAACATTGCGATAAACGCTCGGGGAGGCATAATAGGACGTGGCCATCCTGTGGGGGCCACGGGTGTTGCCCAGGTTGTTGAGATCGCCGATCAGCTTGCGGGTTCAGCAGGCGACGCGCAAGTTAAGGGTTGCAAAAAAGGCTTGGTCCATAACCTAGCTGCTGCGGGATCTTCTGCCACCGTAATTGTCATGGGATCTGAATGAATCAGGATTTTTTCACGTCTTTAAGAAAGGGCGAGTTCAGGATTCCTATCTGCGTCTCATGTGGTGCGATAGCGTGGCCTCCGTCCGCGAACTGCCCCAAATGCCTTTCTCCAACACAGCTGAAAAAATCAGCCAGTACAGGAACACTACTAGAATTCAGCCGTTCCCACGTCACCGGAAAGGATGGAGTGTTTGGTCTAGTAAAGATGGGCGATATTCGTGTCATAGGTTCGTTCGATAGTGGGTCGCTTGCTGAAGGCATGAAGGTAAAGATGACACAGTGCGGCCTCCTCGATGATGGCACAGCCTACTATCGATTTGTGCCTACCTCAACTTGACATTAATATACTTCGCAGTAGGATTCTAGTCAGCAAATGAGCTATGATCGCTTTATCGACGAAAGGCTCCTTACCAGCCGGGACGCTCTTAACAGATTGCAGATCAAGATCAAGATAACCGAAATCGATGAGAATGCCCGGGATTTTTCGCAGCGATTTGGCCGCAGGGTTCTCATTAACAAAGTCCTGCTGACAATCAAACACACCGACACGGAGGAAGTCGAAGAAAAGGAGTTGGACGTGCAGGAAATTGAAAAGCGAATGAAGAAGGAGCGACAATACAGCTCAACTAACCGATGGCTTTCGTCATCCGATATCAAGAACGGATATGTTGTCGCAAGTCATCATCTTGATTTGCTGTCAGACGCTATTGCACTTGACATCATTGTAATCTAGCATATTGCATAACTCGAGTTTTGCAATATCATGTCACCGGTCTTTTCAGCCATATTCGGATTGTTTCGAACCAGAACGCGGCGCTTGCCGCAAGGGCAAAGCCGACGGCATAGATATCCAAGTCATCGAAACTCAGAACAAGATCTGACACAAGCATAGTAGTGAAAAAGGCAGCAAAGAATGACAGCCGCGGAACTGCCAGCCCTCCAATGTTTACGAACGCCTGCAGGACTCCAACCTGAACTTTCTGTATTACAAAATATCTCCCGTACTCATCCTGTGTGACAAGTGCCAATACTACCAGCTTGTCTATGTGATAATTTGCGACGCTTGGGCTAGAGAATTCCAAATCGCGCTGCACTTCCCTGACCCCGACAGGCTCTTTCTTTTTTACCATGTACATGTATACCTGGAGGGTTTTTCCTTTCAGCTGATCTTCGATAGAAGCCTTTCTGCCGCTTTCATCAGCAGGGGGTTCATTATTGGTCAAGGCAGCTCGTCACGCCACAAGCAAAGTTACTATTCAGGGTGAATGAACCTCACGCTATAAAGCTATCGCGTCCAGATTTCATAAGTATGGTAGCGCCGCTGATCAGACTCGAACTGATGACCCACTGGTTAACAGCCAGTTGAGCTTCAAAGCACAAACATTGCGCTACGAATTTGCTCTACCATGCTGAGCTACAGCGGCGCAGTACTAGAGCAAATCCAAGCACAAAATAAATCTTTGGGCGAACCTACTGTGATCCTTCTTCGCGCGAGTACACGTACAGCCCATCCAAAAACACTCGCTGGTCCTTGTTCTTTATTTTTGTGGCGAGTTCAATGTTTGCGGCTGTCTGCGAAACATCCTCAAGACTAGGTCCCTGCACCACAACATCCTCGCCTGCAACCGTGACCTTGGTGGCATCTCCCTGTATCCTTGCCACCCTCGGTGACCTTTCACCGAAAAAGTTCTCTACCTGAATTTCCTTGCCTTTCACCTTGACAGAAATCGGAAAGTGCGCAAATATCACCTTGAGCTTGTAGGTGTAGCCCTTTTCAACGCCCTTTACCATGCTCTCGATAATACTTTTGGCTGTGTTTGTTACTGCAAGATCGAACTTTCGAGTCCCATATGGCCTGATGGTTATCTTGTTGCCATCCACAACAAGTGTGGCCGGCAATCTTGTAAAGTCTTTTTTTACAGTCCCCATCTTGCCCTTTACTGCGACTACATTGCCTTCCTTCGATAACTTTACACTCGCAGGGGCTTCGACCTCTGCCATTATTTCATGCTCAGAAGACGTAGCCAACCAAGACTCCTCCAAGACCCTGAGATTGTGCTTCATGGTGAGACAGTACGCCCTGACTAGTCGAAACCAATAGTATGCCCATGCTGTAGGCAGGAAGAAATTGTCGCTCCCAGTCAAAGTACTTGTCTTTCTTTACAGAAAACCGCGGCGTGATTATGCCACACTTGTTTATCTTTGCCAATAACTGTACTCGGAACTTGCCCGCCCTGCTGTCATCAATCTGCTCAAATTCCCCAATGTATCGATGCTTTTGCAGAACGCGAAGAACCTCGCTTGCGAACTTTGACGCGGGCACTATGATGCATTCCTTCTTGCGCCTGGATTCGTTATTGTAGATGGTGGTGAAAAGATTTGATATTACGTTTAGAGCTGGCATTCCATATCCCCTACTCGTATTTTACGAACCCCAAGCTGGCGGCCACTTCTCTGAAACATTGCCTGCAAAGCATCAAGTCATACTTTCTTATTAGACCAGTATATGAACCGCACCTTCTGCACCACCGGGTTCCTCTGCCATGGTTTAACTTTTTTCTTCCGGTTTCTACGTACTCTCTTGGCTTTGGCATCTACTCCACCTTTGCTCCAAATTCCTGCGTAAAGAAATCGGCCGCCTCTTCTCTATTTATTCGGTGGTGTTTTCCTATTTTCGCGCTTTTCCTGCTCCTCCTTGCGATTCTATAGCCGGGTCTGCTCAGCGTGACGTTCACGTCCATGCCAAAGATTCCGATATCAGGATTGTACTTTGTTCCAGGAATGTCGATGTGTTCATGAATGCCAAGCGAGATATTGCCATAGCCATCAAACGATGAAAGTTTTAGCACGTTCTTTTTGGCTGCCAGGACACGTTTTAGGAACTCTATTGCGGGGGTTCTCCGCATAGTCACAATGGCACCTATTGGTTCGCCTTTGTGGATCCCAAAATCCCTGACAGTCTTTTTTGCGCCCCGCACAGCCGGATGCTGTCCTGTAAGCTCTAAAAGTGCCTTCTTTGCCTTTTCAACCGGCTCTCCCGACTTGCCGACTCCGATATTAATGACTACTTTGTCGACCCTTATTTTTTTCATTGTGTTTTGTTGCAACGCTTGACTCAATCTAATCAGCTCACCTTCATGACAGGTCCATCCGAACCCACCACCATGACCATCTCCACTGGCAACTCCACCGACCGGTTCTCAAAAGAAACGAGAGCCCTTTTGGGAAGCGAAAATATGCCATCCTTAAAGTCGTCTATCTTTCCAATATGACCCGCGTTTTCCCCTTTTATGACAAGGACAGTCGTGGACTTTGCAAATGGAATGTGGCTCTTTATCTGGACTTCTGGAACCTGGATCACGCAGCTGTCACCGACCTTTAAGTTCTGATCACTTGCAATAGTTTTTCCGTCATGGAATCCATATTGTATTTTCTTTCCCTTGATTGTCTTTTTGCTTGTAACCTTTACTAGTTTCATGTTACCCTCAGATTTGTCTATCGCAACAGCTGTCAAGAGCAACGAATTTTTGGGAACCATGCGGAAAACCTGGCCAGTCGACAATTCGACAACGTCCATGAGCCCAACCGCCAGATTCGCACCATGTCTTGTGACACCGTCGACCTTGACTTTGCCTTCGACCAAAACGCGTTCGGCCTCGCGCATCGTTCCAGCCAGCTTTAGTACATCCCTCAATATCATGCCCAGAGGATATGATCTCTTCTTTGGATGCGGTCCTGGTTTTGTGCTAACAACAAACTGGCTCTCTTTCCTCTTGATGTCCCAGAATCTCGGAGCCATCTGCCGCTTCATCCGGGTGTCGCCACCTTTCTTGGCCATTACTCGCTATCCTCCTTTTTGGTTTCTTTAGACGCAGCCTCTTCCTTGCGTTCAACTTTCTTCTTGGCGAGCACGGCCTTTGGATTTTCGCCCTGAACCTTGCCGGCTCGGTACTTGTCATCCAATCTTAGATTTATGAGCATGACTTTGGAAGCGTGGATCGGTACCTTTACCTGGCCGCCACGGATTTTTTCCCTCTGAACCCCTTCGATGTTTAGGGTTCCAAGTTCCGTGTTAATCCTTTCGACTTTACCTTCGACCCCCTTGTATTCGCCCCGCATGACCTTGACCGAATCTCCCTTTACTATGCGGGCGGTCCTCTTTTTGTACAGTTCCCGCAGGCTATCAGCGAGAGGCGCTGAAATCATTCTATCGCGCTGGTGCTTTGACATGTGAATTAGTTTCGGATTAATCTGTGCCATGACTATACTATCATCCCTGCCAGATTCGCAATCCTGGGCCACTTTTCTGCGGCTTCAGATGCAACCGGTCCCTTGATATCAGTGCCTTTTATCTCTCCTTCAGGAGTCACAAGTACCGCGGCGTTGTCCTCAAATACCACGCGCACGCCGCTTAGCCTCCGAATAGGATACTTTTGTCGCACTATTACAGCCCCAAAAACCTGCTTGCGAAGTTCAGCTGGACCCTTTTTTACCGTGACTGTAACAAAATCGCCAACTGCCGCTGCGGGTTGCCTGGAGTGCCTGCCTTTGTATCTGGTGACTTGTGCAATGCGCAGGATCTTTGCGCCGGTATTATCCGCGCACACCAAGTTGGCAGTTACAGGCAGGGCCCTAGTGATATAAGGCCTGAATTCCTCTACGCCTTTGGCTGAAACCGCTCTTGACTTAGTTCCCGCCGCCATCCTTGATGTTCACCTCAATAACTACGAACGATACGGTTTTTGAAAGTGGCCTGCATTCCGCGATTTTGACTTGCTGCCCCTCACTCACATCGATGCACGAAGGGAGATACGCGTGAACTGTGGATCTGCTCCTCTGGTAACGCTTGTATTTTGGAGTAGAGCGCGGGTACTCGCGCTCTACAACGACCATCTTTTTTGCCTTTGAGCTTGAAACAATGCCTGTAAGCAGTTTGCCCCGAACAGAAAGGGTCCCATGAAATGGGCAGAGCTCATCCTCACAGGTCTTGCGGGGAGAGACGACTGAAACACCAATATTTCTTACCATCAATCATCACATCAAGATAATCGCGATATACGATCCTCAGGTTTTCCTATCAAAGAGGAACCACTTATAAAGCAAACGCCAGCGTCAGTTTGCACTTGTATCTTTGACGCGGCTTTCTTTGCTACTTGAAAAATACGACTTGAACTATCCCTGATTGAAATCATGTTCTTTGTTTCAAAAGCCACGACTCCACTCAGGCCACGAAGTGTGGGATCAGTGGACTCCACAACTTTAACCGCAAGACCGGTGATCTCGTGTGATAGGATGTTCTCCGCAGTAACGCTCATTCTGCAGCAGCCTTCCTCTCGTTTAGGATCGTCATCATGCGGGCGATGTCACGCTTTAGCCATCGCAGGTTCGCTGTCTGCTTTTTCAGCGTTCCCTTTGATTTTTCCAGCCGAAGTTTTGCAAAGTCTGCCTTTAGCTCCGCGAGCTTGTCGGCAAGATCATTGTCATTCATTTCCCGGAGAGTCTTTAGCTTAAGCCTGGCCATCTTGCTTCCCTCCCTCTTGGGCAACCACCGGTGTCGCCTCTGTCTTTGCTGGTTCTACCGCAGCCGGCACACCGGGTTGATCCGGCGCTGCTGATTCGTTCTTTAGCTCAAATTCCTCCGGAATAGACGCTCTCGAAGCAATTTTGAGTTGTATGCCCATCAAACCCATTTTTGTTAAAACATGCGTGATCCCTGTCCTGACGATATGGCCTGCGATGTTGCCACTCTTTGGCACGACACCGATCGTATGTTTCTCAAAATGAGCACGCTCTGTCCGCAGTTTGCCCGCAATTGTGACCTCCACCCCAAGGGCACCGTTGTTCATTACAGTATTAAGAGACCACATCGCCGCCCTCCTGAACGCCGTACCACGTTCAATGAGTTGAGCTATCCTGTTGCACATAATGTCAGGGTTAAGCTCGGGGTTCATAACTTCAAGGACAGAAATCTGGGGATTTTGAAGACCGAATTTCTGCTCGAGTTTTGCCATCAGGTCCTTGATACCGGTTCCCTTGCGACCGATTACAAGCCCGGGCCGGGTCACAAAAACAGTTATTCTCGCACCAACCGGGGTCTTTTGCACTTCCACGCCACCATAACCCGCATCCTTTAGCGCTGAGGCGAGAAATTCGTTCAGCTCCATGTTGCGGTAGTTGTTTTTTACCACGTTCTTTACGGAGCTCATTCCGTCTTGGCCTCCTGACCTACAAGTTCAACGTGGACCAGTGTATCGTACTTTGGACTTGATCTGCCAAAAGCCCTTGGCTGGAAGCGTTCCAGCTTTGTGCCCTTGTGGACAGACGCGCTGATAATGCGCAGCCTGTCGAGATCCATCCCCTTGTACTCTGCGTTCGATTCCAAGTTGTCCAAGAGTTTGAGAAACTCGCCGGCCGCCTTTTTCGGGAATCTGCCAGCGGAAAATCCGTCACGGACATTTGATCTGTGCGCCACCTCGTTATTGTAGCGCCTGTAAGGCACTGCGACTTTTCGCGCAATGACATTCTCGAGAAACTCGCGTGCTTTTTCAATAGACAGCCCCTTGATGGCAAGTGCGATTTCGCGCGAATGCTTGTGCGAAATGTCCTTTTCCCTTATCGCCGCGCGTACGTGTTTTGTTTTTTCGTAATTTTGGAAGGAATAGCCGAACTGTGGCATGTCAATCACTTTAGCGGGACGTAGAGGCTGGACCTTGAAGCGCCCACTCCCGGAGCGCCGTGCTGTACACGCTTGTTGGTTATGGCGTATTCGCCCAGGTAATGACCTATCATTTCTGGCTTGATGTTTACCTGAAAAAATTCCTTTCCATTGTGAACGTGGATAGTGAGACCGACCATGTCAGGCAGGATTATCATGTCCCTGACATGAGTCCTGAGCTGACCCTTCAATTTGCCTTCGCGTGCCAGCTTTACTTTTTCCCGCAGTTTTCTCTTGTCGTCGTTCATGTAGGTGCTGACGCGTTTGTCAAGCGACCTGCGCTGCCTAGAGTTAAGCAGTGGCAAAAGATTTTCGATGGAAAGCGTTTGGAGCTGTTCAGGAGTATAACCCTTAAACTTGAATTCGCGTACCAACTATATCATTCACTCCTTCCCCGACACACCACTTTTAAATCTAACGAGAAATACCATTCGGACCGTTACACCAGTCCCAGCTTTGTGGCTAGATCTCTTGCTCCTTCTGGAGCCTTGAACCTTGCAAAGGCCTTCTTGCCGCGTATCGTCCTAGCGGTATTCACTTCATCGATTTCAGATTCGTAAAGAATGCGTATTGCTTCGATTATCTTTTTCTTGCTGGCCTTCTCAGAGACGATAAATGCCAGCTTGTTCTCTTTTTCTATCTGAGTGAAAGTCTTTTCCGTGACGTACGGCGCTATTATTAGTGTTGTTGCCTCCTCGGCAGTCATTGCACTTGCTGTTTGCTTTGGCGCAGCAGGCGGGGACAATTTTGTGGATTCAGGGCTAGTTTCCTTGTCGCTCACTTGTTTATCAGCTCCATAACGTTGTGCTGCGGCGCTCTTACATTTTTCATGTAATCGACCGCATTTTGGGAGAATATCGTGAGTCTAATTGGTTTTGAGCCGGGCGCAAAATCAAGGACACTCACGTCTCTGGCATGCTTTATGTCCACGCCGGGAATTGTCCTCGAAAGATTGATAAGATTCGAATCGTTTCCTACAACGACCAGTGCGCTTGTTCCAGAACGCGCTTCTCGGCCCCTTCTTCTAGCAGTTCCGGATCTTGGCTTGTGAGACCCAAGTGCCCTTTCAAGATCCTCGCCAATCCCGAGGTCTACCAGAGTCTTTTTTAGGTCCTTTGCCTTTGCAATCGATTCTATACCGTTTGATACCACGAGTGGAAGTTCAATTTTCTTGGCTAACTTGTGGCCCCTCTTTTCAACCAGATCCCTTCTTGCAGTGGCTGCGATAGCAGAACAGAGACCCAGCTTGCGTTCCTTCTCGTTGACCTTCTTGTAGATGTTTTTCCAGGATTCTGGAGGATGAGCCACCCTGCCATGCCTGACCCCTGCAACGCTCGCTGCCTGCCCTGCTCTTGGAAATCCTTCGCCTCTTGCCCTGGCAAGCCTGGCTATGCCAAGTCCTGTGTTCCGTGATTCCGCGCTGACCATTTCTCCGGCAGCGGGGTATCTTCCCTGTCTCTGATAAGAATGGGAAAGTAAATTCACATATGTCTTGTGGATAACTTCGGGCCGATATGGAGTTTCAAAAACGGCGGGCAGCTCCATCTCGCCTTCCTTGCCCGAGCTCCCGATTGTGATTACCTTGGCCTTTATCGCCATTACTCTACGACTACCTCCAGTACTTTTGGTTCTAGCACTTTCTTTGGAACATTGCGTATGGGAAGCCTCATCTTGACAAGTCTCTTTGCTACACCGGGAACTGATCCCCTGACTACCATATAGTCACCGCTCACCAGACCAAAGTGCTTGAAGCCTCCAGACGGGTTTATTGAATTCTGGCCGTCCTTTTCGGTGCTGGACATGATCAAAATTCGCTTGTTATACTCGGTTCTCTGGTGAAACCCACGCTGGCCCTGCCTGGCAACCGTGTACATTACGACTGCTGGAGAAATCGGCCCCAAAGTCCCTACCGCGCGAACGCTCTTTCTGGACTTGTGCTGCTTTCGCTTTACTCCAAACCGGGTAACCGGGCCCTCAATGCCCTTGCCACGAGTGATCCCAGAGACATCAACGTTCTGGCCCAGCTGGAAAGTTTCGCTTGCCTTCACCTCCCTTCCCAAGATTGTCCTTAGATAATCATAACGGGCTTTGGCGTCTTTGCCAGATACCAACACTTCAAAGACAAAAGGTGTCTTTTGAGATAGCCCAATGGAATGCGGAGATACGGCAGCAATCGCCATTATGCTGCTTGCGTTGCCAAGCATTGACTCTGCCTTTGCGAATGCATCTTCCACGTGCTTTACTTCAAACTTGCGTGATAGCTCTTTTGGAAGGTCTTTTGCATAAACATCAAACATGGCATGTTCGCCGTAGAGATCTTTTTTGTAACCTCGAATGCCGATGATCTTGACAGGAGGTGTCGCGATGACCGTCGCAGCGTTCAAAAGCTGCTTGCCGAAATTAGGGGTCTTTTCCCTGTCGTCTATAGTTAGTACGTGAATACCGCCAACTTTAAAGCCCGCAAGTCCCAAAAGCGAGGATTTTTCTCCGGTCAGTTGCGGCCATGTTCTGACTCTTGCTTCCAAGCTCTTGGCTCGAGCTCTTGGCCTAAAAGCAATACTTCCTCTTCTCGGGGCGCTATACTTGCGATGACCCATAGATACTGCATCACTCCGATATTCCCTTTAATAAGTTATTTGAAGAGGCTTGTTTTTCTGAATTTGGAAGTGAGCTGTTGAGAATCGCTAACGATCCTAACAATGCTTCTTCAAGCCGGACAGTTTCCGTGGCTTGATTCGGAAACATGTTGATGACAAATTCGTACGGCTTGACGCTGCCGCCTTC
>JANWIX010000077.1 GCA_025449675.1 Nitrososphaera sp.
AACAAGCTCCTCTACATCGACCTGGGCCAGCTCTCATTTGACAAGGTGGAGATGCACCGGCAGCAAGAGTGCCCCTCTTGTGGAATTGACAGAAAGCAAAGCGACCTGGTGGCTTCAAAGCTGATCATTGAAGAGCTCTGCGGAAGGGACAGGGGCAAGCGGACGTGGACAGTTACGCCTTCAGAGCCGGTTCCGGTGAGCCTGCCGGGCATTATGAAAAACGCCGAGTCGCTTGGCTATGAAGTCAGGACAAAGGGCAATCTAGGGATAACGGCAGTCAATTCGGGAAGGATGTCTGTCAGCTTTCTTTCAAGTGGCGCCGCCACCATTGTCGGGGCGAAGGACGAAGACGACGCCATAAAGATTTACAACACGTTTGTAGACAGCTCTTCGTCCGGCTAGCTGCTGTCCATGAATTCCATCATGCTTGACTGAGATTTTTTTTCTTCCTTAAAGATCAATTTCAGCTCGAGCGAAAGCGACTGCACCCGGCTTTTCAGGTATTCATTGACGTTGTATTCGCTGCACATTCCTGTCGCTATTCCAAGGTATTTTTGCACGGCGCCCCTTGTCACGGTCTGTATGAGCTCGCTCTGGCATTCAGTGCACTTTGCCATAAGTGGCATCCGGCGAAACTTCGAACCGCATGAAGTGCACCGGAACATCTGCGATGAATACGATCTCATGTTTCCCATGATGTCCGGCAGTATGTGGGTGGTGAGGACCATCGCCGCGACTTCGTCCGGGTCCACTGCGCTGATTAGCTTTGCAGTATCGAATTGCATCTTTAGCTTTTCTTCCATGGTGTTCAGAGTCGAGTAGGCGCTTCGCTGCTGCTTTGTAGTCAGCGAGTCGGTAGAATGGGTAAAGCCGTATCCAAAGAATTGGTGCTCTTCTCCTATCCTCATCTTTATCGTTTCTATTCCCGTAACGTCGCCGGCCTTTGCCTGCTTCCAGGTTGCCTCGTAGAATTCCAGGGGATACCCGGTGGCGATATCGACGTTGTGGGCCTGACGCTGCACCTCGTGGGGGAGTACAATGGGCTGTATCAGCAGCGGCGCGTCCATGAGCCCGCCTATCTTGTCTGGAAGAAAGTCAAAGGAAAAGTTGAGAAACGCATCCATAAGAAGCATTATCGAGTCGGCGTCTCCGTCGCAGTCGCGCCGCTTTGCAGAATGCCAGACCGGAGAAGCCAGGCAGACCTGCGAGTCGGTAAATCCGATTATTCGGCCCATTATGCCCACCGAAGTGTGCGGCGCAAGTCCTACGATCAGATGTCCCACAAGGTCGCTGATGGATGACACTTTGTAGAATGGATCCAGCTCGTACAACTTTTCCAGCTCATCGTCAATGAACTTGGCGGTGCTGAGGAGGTGTCTTGCAGAGTCGCGGGGGATAATTACGTCCTGCATCATCAGCTCGACGACTTGATCCGGCGACGTGAGCTCTTTTCCCAGATAGTCCCGCGTGTATCCGAGGTCCTTCAACTTTTGGATGCTGACATCGATCCAGGCGGGCTTGAAGTGTGTCAGCGGCTCGTTGGTCGCGTCGAACCTTATCGTGCCGTCCTTGAAAGAGTACAGGCCGTGCTTTTGGCGCAGTATGCCCTTCTCCAGCGGCTCCGCTGCCCTGTGCCGGCTCATCAGCGATTTTACGCCCTTGAAGGGATCCGTGGCCTTATGCTGCACTCTTTTCTGGGCGCTTTCCAGCGCGGTTTTCAGTGGATAGCTCGTGGAAGAATAGGTATGGCCGGTTCTGCCGCACTTTGGGCATTTTTCTCCCTCTTCGATTTCTGTCCTGCATGCGACACATATACTGCGCAGCATTGTCGGTGCACAGCAAGTCCGGCAGTGAGTCCCAAGAGAGGGAGTCTTGCAGACATCGCAGTGGCGGTTTGCTATCTCGGCATAGAACGATGCGTCCTTGCACGCCTTTAGTATGTCGCGTGTCGCCCCGCCCTTTGCTCCCACCGGGAAAAGGACATGGATCGGAGGCTTCATTTTGCGCTCGGATGCCTTTTCAGGCCTCCCAACCCGGACTGCAATTGTTGATGAAAATTTTGGTGCGACCTTTATGCCTCCAGACTTGCACACGAGCTCCAGCGCGTCCTTGCATTCATCCGCCACGGTTCCTCTCAAAAGCCTGCGAAGCGACGCTTCCTGGCCTGCATCGTCAAGGGAAATGCCTCCGTTCAGAACGGAATGCTCTACGCCCAATCTTTCGAGGACGTCCTTTAGCCTTGGGTCGTTTTGCAGTGCGCCACCGTGCGACATTATTATTTTGAGATAGAGTGCATCAGAGACGCTGATTGCTTCCCAGTAGAATGAATATCTGGGATGGAGTGGAACGCCCAGCTTTTCGCTTATTTCAAATGCTTCTTTGACACTAGGAATAACTGCCATCGGGTTCTCGACGAGTTGCGCTAGCCGTTGCCTGTCTGCGATGTCATTGCTTTGCAGCAACTTTGAGCGAAGTTGCAGGGCCCAGATTTCTTCGACGTGGCTTGCTGGAGGCAGCTGCGCGTTATTTTCGAGAAAGTCCCCATAACTTATCAGCATGTCGCCAAGGTACAGGATCTTGCTGACTCTCTCCCGGATTTTCTCGGCATCCTGAACCGTTAAAACTTTCATGACCCGGCCGTCGTCGAGCCTGACAAGCGGAGGCTCTATTGTGTCAACAAGGGCCAGCGTTGAGGCCTTGCCGGGTATGTCCATCTTGATCTGGGTGCCTGCTACTATTGCGTAGTTCAGAAGCGCCGGCACGGCCGGGTGGATTCCTACTGTTGCAAAGCCGGTGTTGCAGCAACGCCCGTACCGCAGGCGAAAGCCGCCGCCTTTTTTCGCCATTGAAAGGACCGGCCTGCCGGTGATGACCTCGGACATCCTGTGATGGGCCGCGTCGTCTTCACCAGTCTGGATCGCGCCCTTTAGTTCCTTCAGCCACTCCCATCCATCCAGCTTCAAAGTTTCCACCAGCTTTAGGAGCTTGCGGCTTCGCCCGATGAGCCCGTCGTTCATTACCCTGAGCGCTCCTCCCCGAACCCTGTCGGTGGCTATCCGTCGCATGCCCTTGTGGCCGACAATCTCGACTGGATCCGTGTCTACACCGTCGAGTTCCACAGGCAGGTTCGAAATGCATTTCACAACATCTTCGTCAAGCACCTTGAATTGGAATCCCATCACTTCCCGCTCGTAAATCCTCAGCTCCTCTACAAACCTGCCGGTTTCGTCGTCAAAGGAGTTCGCCTTGTAGCTTGCAAGGCCAGCGACCTTTCTTGCGTGGTCGGCTATTAGCATGGTGAGCGCGGCTTCCGTTCCACCAGCAGACCTGATCGGGCCGGCAAATGAAACAGACAGATATTGTGAGCCGTCGGCGTTGGCCTTGATGGTGACGTCCGATATCCCCTGAAGTGGAGCGACAGTCACCCCCTCCGTCACAACCGCAAGCGAGACTCGCACCGCGTTGTCAAGCCTGGCCCTGAGGTCGCCGGACCCGTAGTCGCCAGCTGCTATTTCTTCGGCTATCTTGAGCGCTGCCCTTTCTTTTGTGGTCTGGGAAAGGAGGGCCCGCAGCCTTGCCGCGATATCGATGTCATGCATCTTGGCGACTCTGTCGGACAGGTCGTAGGCTATCTTTGGTTCGACAATGTCTGCGACATCGAAACCTTTGCGCCTGGCCTTTTGCGCGTGCTGGTAGTACTGGTAGACGCTGTTGAGAATCTGGCGGTGGTAATTGCGATAGTACTCTGGCATCCGGACATCCTTGAGGCGGATCTCGGCTTCCTCCAGGATCATGCTATTATCGCGACCGGATTGCTTTGAGTATTGCCGAAAACTTTTCCTGCCAGTTGCCGTCCTTTTCTATCATTGTGCCTATGACGATAATGTCGGCGCCTGACTTGGCGATCTTGGCCGCAGCTTCTGCGGTGCGAATCCCGCCGCCGACTATGAGCGTACCTTCGTAGTGCTTCCTCACCGCCGCGACCATCTCGGGCGGAACGCTCTGTGAGGCCCCGGATCCAGCTTCGAGGTACACGAACCTCATCCCCATGAACTGCGCGGCAAGGGCATACATGGCGGCTATCTTTGGTTTGTGAAATGGTATCCCCCGGGCCCTGCCGACAAACCAAGCTGCAGTCCCTTCGCCCACAATGATGTAGGCGGTGGGCAGCGGCTCTATGCCATATTTCTTTACGGCAAACGCGCCAAGCGCCTGGGCCTCTGTGATAAAGTAGGGATTTTCAGAGTTGAGCAGCGAGCTGAACAGGATTGCGTCTGCCTTTGGTGACACCCCGGTGACGTTTCCGGGGAATAGTATCACGGGGATTGTGACTTTGGCTTTTATCTCTGTCACGACCTTTGCAAGCTCTAGCTGGTCTGTCACGGAAGAGCCGCCCAAAAGCACGGCGGACGCCCCCATGTCCTGGAGCTTTCTTGCGACTGATGCCGCATCCGTCGAGTTTTCAGAATCGATGAGCGGAAGACAGATGGTCCCCCGTTTTTTTATCTCATCACGTAAATAACTCTCGACCTTTCCCCCGGCACCCAACTCTCTTGTTGAAAGGATCAAGTCATTTTAAAGTTTGATGCTACGTCAGGTTTTAATACCAAACAACTGCTATACAGATTTGTATAGTTCAGATGGCCACGCCGGATTCCATTTCTAACAAGGTTTTCAGGGAGCTTGTTGCAAATTCTCTATTTACTGAAAAGCAGATTTCAATAATTTCCAAAAGGATGCAGGGAGCGGCCAGGCCAGACAACATGACTTCCGGCGCATACTACAGGCAGGTCGGGCAATGCAGGGACAAGGTTCATGCCCTGATGTATAGCATGATCCTTCTGCAATCGACGGGTGTAATACAGCCAGACGGGCTTGTGACATTGAGCAGGCTTGGAGAGCAGATCGGTGTGATATTCGCATCACGCGCGCGTGATGTTGTGACATTGGAACGCATCACAGACATCACATCCGTGCTCAATCAGCTGGTAAAAAGGCTGTCTAACTTGTAAAATAGTGTTACTCTATAGTGATATATCACGCGGTTGTGACATCACGCGTGATATATGGCCATAGATCTGGCTGGAATAGCTGGTGACGTCACAACCAATGCCGTGATGTATGCCGCGCTGGCGTTCTTTTCAGGCATGGCCGGCGTGATGTTGTATCACAGGCTCGCCGGAGCGTTCCAAAAGCGTGATTATCACGCGGACGACGGCGTGGTTGAGGCAGTCGTATTAGAGTATTCCCGCCGGCTGGGAGACTATGACCGCGTGATTGCGGACCTCAGGACAAAGGTGGACATTCTAGAGTTGAGGGCGGAACCGCCTGCGCAGGCTGTGACATCTAGTGTGACATCACAGGGGCCGCAACATCACGCGCGCGTGATATTACCCGCCGTCACGCAGCATGTCACATCACAGGATGCAGAGAGACCCGAGGGTCAGAACGGAACGACAGACTATGTCCTAAAGATGCTGGCAGAGAGGCCCCGGACCTCCAGGGAGGTCCAGCTGGCGATCGGGAGATCCCGCGAGCACACCGCTCGCCTCATGAAAAAGCTGGCAGCTTCTGGCCTGGTGGACAGGGATTCCTCGACCAAGCCCTTCAGATATACTGTCACTGATTCAGGTCATGAGAGGTTGAAGGAGAAGGTTGCATCCGAGATGCGGTCTCTTTAGCTCTATAGACCCACTCTTTGCCCTGCCGGTTTCTGGCAAGCCTGCCCCTCTCTGAATACCTGGACAGGTATGTCGAGACGATGCTCAATTTTATCGGCTCGTTGAACTGGTCTTCATAGAGCTCGAGGATATCTGATGAGGTGAAACTGCCGTAGGGGAACTTTGCTTCCACCAGGCTCCATATCCTCCCTCCAACTGATGCTGGGGCCGGTCTGTCTTTCCCGTCTGCGTGGCCGTTGCCATTGACCGACTCGATATTGAGGAGGTCCATGAACTCTACTATCTTTAGGACCTTCTCTTTGGAGATGTTGCCCTCTAGCGAGAGATTGTACTTGCTCCCCTCTGCGTCCTCTAACTCTATCTTGAACTTTCTTTTTCCCGAGCTCATTTCCGGTAAAGGTAGCTGGACGTGCTAACGTCTTAACACTTAACAACAGCTCTGTCAACTCTGATAACAACCAGCTTAGCTATTGTTAACTCTGCATGAGGTACAAGCTAGGTTCGTTAACAAGCGAACCTCTGCTTGCCGCAATTCAGGCGGAAATTGGTAGAATTTGGTTCCAGTGGAAATGGAGGGGTTGTTGTTGGTCTGTTAACGCTGTTAATGACCGATCTTAACACTCCAGTGGAAATAAAGGGGTTCAATTCTTACCCTTTCGGTCCTAGCCGCCCGCCGGCAGTTAACAGCAGACAATTGACTGACCGAATGTTGTTGTGGCCCACCCCTCCCTTTCTGCTGCAGACCTCTTCTCTAAGCTTATGATGTACTATGATATTGAATTGATATGATAATTAGTACAAGTTGATTTGAGGGTTTAAAATCGACCTGTTAACATGGCTGCTAAGGTAAGGTTAACAAATTACATTTCTGGATAAGAAAGTAAGGGGTGGCGGCGGGTTAAAATTGGAATGGCGGGTGGGTATATCGCTTGAGCTCCGCGGACATTGACAATATTTTCAACAAGGCGGCGTCTGGCAAATCGCTGTTAAAGAACAGGCAGACGCTGACCATAGATTATGTTCCAGAAAAACTGCCGTTCAGAGATGCCGAGACCAAGACTCTGGCCCAGGTATTATCAAGCGTATTCAAGGGATCAAGGCCGTCAAATCTTTTGCTGTTCGGCAAGCCGGGAACGGGCAAGACAGCAGTAGTGAAGAACGTTATTGACCGACTGACAGCCAAAGCCGCCGATTCAAAGATCGATATGATGGCTCCCGTGGTGAACGCGAAACTCGCCAATAGCCCGTACAAGGTCCTCTTTGAAATAGCCGAAGAGATAGGGATCAACCGCGAGCAGGAAGGCAAGGTCCACTTCACCGGCCTTTCGATGGGGGAAGCCACAGACAGGATACTGCAATTCATCCAAAAGAAAAAACTTCATGTCATCCTTGTGATAGACGAGATTGACTCGCTTGTCGAGAAGAGCGGAGACGATATTCTCTACAGCTTTACAAGGGCCAACCAGCACATGGCAAAGGGCGGATTCGTGTCACTTATCGGAATTTCAAACAGCATCGACTTTAAGGACAGACTGGACCCCCGGGTTCGCAGCAGCCTCAGCGAAGAGGAGGCGGTATTCAATCCCTACACCGTTGATCAGCTGCGCCAGATCCTGCATGAAAGGTCGCGCCTTGCATTTGCAGAAGGCGCGGTCACTGACGCTGCCATAAACCTATGCGCAGCGATGGCAGGCAGAGAGCACGGCGACGCCAGAAAGGCGATCGATCTCCTGCGGATTGCCGCAGAACTGGCCGAGCGCGAAGGCGCAAGCAAGGTAGTCGAGAGTCATGTCCGGGCCGCGCAGGAAAAGATGGAGAAGGACACGCCGTACGAGATCCTCAAAAATGCCCCAACCCACACAAAGCTAGTCATGCTGGCAATAATGAAATCAAAGAACGGCAACACAGGAGAAGTCTACAATCTGTATTCTGCAATATGCAAAAGGGCCGACCACGACCCTCTGACACAGCGGCGAATCACGCAAATAATCAGCGAGCTGGACCTTTTGGGAATGGTGACCACGGACGTGGTCAGCCAGGGCCGCTATGGCAGGTCGCAAAAGATCGCGATCGCAGTGCCGGCGGCGACAATAACAGATGCGCTGGTAGATACGAGCCTGTCTGCACTCATTTCTGAAGAGTGAAATCATGGAGGAATGGCTGCAGCGTAGCAAGATTCACCAGAACGGCGATTCCCGGAGTCGGCATGATGCCCATGGTCTGCTGGAATCTTGTCTGGGCCTGCCATGCCCCAGAGTTGACAATTAGCGTTCCTCTGTAGTTCTGGACGTCCACTACATGGACGTGCCCTGAATGCAATATATCCGGAATTTCCGAGATGACCATCATGTCCTCCTGCTCTGGCGCTATAGGCGTGCGCTCTCCGTAGGTAGGAGCCAGGTGGCGCGCTTTGAGAAACACTTTCATCGCTTCCGCCGGCTTTGAGTAAGAGAGCCCGGGAGTCGTCGCTATCACATCATCAAGGCTCTGGCCGTGGTACATCAACACTTTGACTCCATTGAGCTCTACAAAAGCCGGGTTGCCCAGCATGACGCAGTTTTCAAGATTAAACAGTTGTTCGGCCAGATCTTTTCTTGGAATGGAAGGCTGGGGCAGGGCGCGCCGTCCAGGATCGTGGTTTCCAGGTATAACCAGCATCTTGATGTGCCTTGGTACCTTTGAAAGGAGTTGAGCCGCGTGGCCCATCTGCCGCGTCGCATCCATCTCTATCAATTCCTTGTCCTGGTTTGGAAATATCCCGATACCGTCAATGAGGTCGCCCCCAAAGCAGAGAAACTTGATCTTGCCCACGATTTCGTCGTCGGTGGACGACAGCCATTCAAGGAATCGCAAGAATTCCTGTTCCATGAAATACTTGCTGCCGACATGCAGATCTGAAATCAGGACAGCATACGACTCTGACTTGCTTTTATTCGGAAGATGATCCGGGATATCCGGGGTGATGATATTTCTTGCCACTGTTACCCCGGGCGCGCTCTTGCTTCCACTTTCAAGCTCGAGCATCACCATCTGGTCAAGCGCAAGGGCTAAAGCCTGCTTCCTCACATCCTCGGTTATTGCCATTACGTTGAGAATCCCGGTATAGTCGTCGATAGCAAGTTCGATCCCGTTCTTTTTCGCGCGCCGGGACATGAGAAGGCCCGCAACAATGGTGTTCTGCCCACTCTGGGCATTCCGTTCTCCGCGCTCCGGTTGCTTGCCGTTGCGCGAATTCTGCCTTACCGAAGCAACCTTGGAAATCCGCTTGCTATCAGGCCGCTGAGAGAGTATTCGCATCGACTTTTCAAACCTGCTCCGAAATAGCGCGGCATAACCCGCAACTCCCTCACCGGTCGTGACATTGGGAGTGGGATCCAGCAAGATATTGCAGCTCTCTTCCACCGGTCCTTCCTGCTTTGCCGGCTCCTTCGGGCCAAGCAGGACCTTGATGTCCTCGACCAGGATTACAGAATCTCTTGACTGTTTCTTGGTTTTAATGATCTCCTGCACCATCTTTAGTATGTCCATCTGGAGGCCACGGAGCATCGCAAAGGCGTCAGGGTGGATCTGAAACCCATTGCTTGTAGCATATGAAAGCGCATTGAAAACTTCATTTTGCAAAGCCAATGGAGATGAGCCGCTTCTGATCGCAAAGTCATCCTTAATTAGATTTCCGCAGACCGGCAACACTGTTTTTATTCCTGCAATTCCTTTTCTATGTAATGAAAAAATTCTGCGGCAAATGCAAGAGGGAGCTGCCAGCAGACGCGAAATATCTCTTGTGCAAGGAATGCCACAAGAAAACAATCCTCTCAGAGGAAGACAGGGATATTTTCGAGAACTCGCGAGTCCATTACTAATGTTAACGTTATAATTGGCGTGCAGGTTTTTTCACTGCGTGGCGACTACTGCCCAGCAGGCGAACCCAAAGGCTGGCCTGGCCCTGGCTTTCTCTGCAATGCCAATGCTCTATTCGGTGATGCTCATTGGAGTCTATATCACTTCGTCGCATCAGGGTCTATCTTGTCCTGACTGGCCGCTATGCCCCAATGGATTCGACCTTCCTTCAGAGAAATACTTTTTCGAGCATACACACAGATTGATGGTAGTCATAACGGCAGGGCTTATCTATGCCACGGCGGCCTATTCGGCGGCGCGGATGAAACAAGCGCGCAAGACTGCTATCATTGCCGCCATAGCCGTTTCAGTGCAAATAGTTCTGGGCATGCTTGTCGTAACGACTCGCCTTGAGCCGCTGCTGGTTGCGGCGCACCTGTCTACAGGTATACTGCTTTTCGCCATGACCCTGATGACCTTCCTCAAGGCGTACAGGATCGCATTTGGAAAGCAGTAGCGTTATTCCAGAATCAATTTCACGTTCATTGTTTTTCTGCCCTAAGCAGCGAGTATGTCAATGCCGCTGCGGCCGATCCAAGTATGAGCAGAAATGCCGCTACCACCATGATGTCCATTGCAAATCATCTACTGTCCTGAGCACGTGACTCGAATTCGGCGTATTCCTCTGGATACTGCTCCATCAAGTCTAGATTCAATTTTAGCACGTTGACATAGTCCGGTGCGAACGCGTTCAGATTTTCCGACCTGCCTCTCTCTATGTTGAGCTGGATCAATGTCCTGATAGGATTCTCGGCGATTCCAGTAGCTTCGCTTACACGCGTAACTTGGGAGAATGCATCCTCCGGTGTTATGTGAGGATCGACTGCAGAGGCCGAGTCGGCTGCCGGCCTAGGGTGAAAGAATTTTGGAGATGCAAATTCCTGGGCTATTAGAACCGAGCCGACAGGCTTGCCGTCAACGCTCAGTAGGCTCCCGTTAGATTGAAACGGGAATACGACCTGACCTATTGCTACCAAACTAAGGGGATATGCCACTCCAGTGACTAAGAGCATTACTATTACTACCCTGACCGCTGGCTTGAGCGCGCCTTTCATCCCACCGGTTTCATTTTCGCTTTTTGTCATACCCTTTTTCATCTCATGAATAACGACACCAAGATGTCGATTCCCTTGATCGCAGCAAACGGCAGAACGGCGCCTCCAAGACCATAGAGGAGCATGTTTCTTACGAATGTCTTTTGCGGCTGTTCAGGCTTGAATTTCACTCCTCTCAACGCGAGTGGGATTAGCAACGGGATGATTGCGGCATTGAATATGAGGGTAGAAATAATCGCGGTTTCTGCGCTGTGGAGCTGCATTATGTCCAACGCTTCAAGTTTCGGGTTGCTTTCAGAAAACATTGCTGGCAGAATGGCAAAATACTTTGCAACGTCGTTTGCTATGCTAAATGTCGTGATAGCGCCACGAGTCATGAGTAGTTGTTTGCCTAGCTTGACCACCTTGAGGATCTTTGAAGGATCAGAGTCGAGGTCGACCATGTTGGCGGCCTCCTTCGCAGCGGCAGTACCGCTATTCATCGCCAAGCCGATGTCTGCCTTTGCGAGAGCCGGCGCGTCATTGGCGCCGTCTCCAACCATGCCAATTACACGACCTTTTAGCTGCTCTTCCTCCACTCTCCGCAGCTTATCAGCAGGTTTTGCCTCCGCTATCACTTGGTCTACGCCGGCTTCCCTTGCGATCACCTGCGCTGTTAGCTGGTTGTCTCCCGTAATCATTACGGTTGATATCCCAGTAGCACGAACCTCGTCGAGCTTTGATCGTATGTTTTCCTTCAACTCATCCTTCAGAGCCACGATCCCTATCGCTTCGTCCTCTACAGCGATTACCAACGGCGTGCCACCCGACTTTGATACCTCTTGCGATTTCCACTTCAACTCAGCCTCATTGACGTTATTGACCAATGGCAGAATCGAGTCCAGACTCCCTTTCAGGACCCTGGCGTTCTTGTTAGATCTGGCGATCTCTATGAGCTTCTTGTTCACATTGCTTTCAGAGTCGACACTTGCATCTCCGACAGCCTTAGAGGCAGCGAGGTCCGCTCGTGCGGTAGAAAGCATTTCTTTTCTGCTTGGAATGAATTCGATCCCGCTGTACCTCGTTTCAGCGCTAAATTCAATAGATCTAGCGGCGAGGATCTTCTCCATCGATGCTGGGATGAATTTCTTTTCTTCCGCCAAATCAATCGTGGATCTCCCCTCGTGTGTTGTATCATGGATCGAAGCTGCAAACGCAGCTTGCCCCACATCCGCCTCCGTGTAGTTCTGCAATGGGATGAAGGCGACTGCACTTCGGTTACCCTCTGTGATAGTACCGGTCTTGTCTAGGATCAGCACTTCACAATCCCCGGCAGCTTCGATGCCCTTTCCTGATTTCGCGACGATATTGTCTCTGCCAAGCCTCGTTATCCCCGCAACGCCGATGGCCGGCAAAAGAGCGCCTATGGTGGTGGGCATTAATGCAACGAGCAAAGCAACCAATATCGCGATGTCCGGCATGTATCCCAGATATTTCATCATGAATGGAAGACTTCCTATCACGATGATGAATATTATCGACAAGCCTGCGAGCAGGATGGCAAGCGCTATCTCATTCTGGGTCCTAGGTCGAGTAGCACTTTCTATCAGGCTGACCATTTGATCCAGAAAACTTCTCCCCGCCTCTGCAGTTATTTCCACCAGGATGCTATCACTTGCTATCCTCGTGCCGCCAATAACGTGGTCGCCTTTTTCCTTAAACACTGGGTTCGACTCTCCAGTCATCATTGATTCGTCTATGAACGATTTGCCTTCCTTGACAAGGCCGTCTCTCGGAATAGTTTCTCCTGCAAGGACCCTAACTTCATCCCCCGGTTTTAGGCTGGTGGAAGTAACGACCACCTCCTTTCCATTCAATATTTTTCGCGCGGTGACTTCTTTCTCGAGACTTCTCAGCGAATCAACCCTGGCTTTTGCCTGCGCCTCGGAAAGCGACTCCGAGAATGTGGCAAACCATACAGTGACGAAAAGTATGACGGCAACTTGGATGTAGAGCATCCGACCATAGATGACAAACTCGCTTGACAGTTCTGGAAATAGAGCGATCCCCAAAACCAAGATAAATCCAAGTTCCACCGTGAACATCACCGGGCTGTGCTTGGCCAAGTATTTCGGGTTGAGCTTTAGAAATGACTCAAGAATCACCTTTGCGGTAATGGCAGAATTCTTGGGCAAGGTGGTGCCCTTTCCATTGCTCTTGTAATCTTGTGTGCTCATATTTCTCACATTGAAAATGGCCCTATCGCGATGAATGGAAAGAAGGTCAATGCCGTCAGAAGAAATGTCATGATCAACAGAATCATGATGAATAGACCCCCTTGCGTCTTTATGGGTTCTATCAGCTCCTTTCTGTCCTTGACTGTAAACGAACCTGCAATTGCGAGCATGAGGGCAATTGGAACGTATCTTCCAAGTAGCATCACAATCCCCGTTGTCCAGTTCCAGAATGGAGTATTGGCAGACGCCCCAAAGTAGTCGGAGCCGTTATTGGATGCAGCCGAAGTGTATTCGTAAAGCACTTGCGTATAGGATAGGGGAGTAATATCGTTCCCGACAAGTGCTTGCGCGTTTCCAGTAGTGAAGGCCAGTGCAGTTGGTATCAATATTAGAGCGGGATGAATCAGGAAAATGAATACTGCAAGCTTGATGTCTTTTGAACTGATCTTCATGCTCATGAATTCCGGAGTCTTACCGACCATCAGCCCGACTATGAAGAGTGTTATTATCACATAGACCATCATAGTCATCATTCCTGTCCCATCTGCGCCGGGTATAGCTTGAACAAACATTGCCAGAAGAAGTGACACCACGGCGTTAGGAGCCATCCCAATAAGTCCAGAGTTCACCGCTCCTGTATTGGTCGATATTGAAGCGATATTGAACAAAACACTGTTGAAGCTGCCAAACCTAGTTTCCAAAGCCCCCGGTCCGCTTTCAGCTACATTGCCGACCGCGAGCAAGAAGCCAAAGCCTATCAGCATTGCTATTAATATTGACACACCTCTTCCCGCACCGAGCAACTTCCCGTAAGCGATAGGAAACGCTACGGGAATAACCAGCATGAGCATTATTTCGTAGGTATTCGAAAGGCCATTTGGATTTTCAAACGGGTGAGCCGAGTTTGCACCATAATAGCCGCCGCCATTGCTCCCAAGTTCCTTAATAGATTCAAGCGATGATACCGGTCCCGTAACGATGATCTGTTGCCTTCCCTCAACTGTTGTAACATCCACTGACGAATCAAGAGTTTGTGGCACTCCAAAAAACATGAGCAGTAACGAGGAAAGAAAGGCAACAGGAAGCAAGAGCGTAATTATCACTCTTGTGAAATCGACGTAAAAGTTGCCCAGGCCAAAATTCTTTCGTATGAACGCCCGGATAAAAGCAAAGGCAGCAGCTATTCCCGATGCCGGAGCCACAAACATCATGAATGTCAAAGCAACCATCTGGGAGAATACCGTTAGCTGCTGGTCGCCAAGGTAATGCTGCAGATCAGTATTGGTGACAAATGAAATGGCCGTATTAAATGCAAGATCCGCTGTGAATCCTTCTCTGGTTGGATTCGACAGAATTGGTATCGAGTCTTGGAATAACAGTACAAAGAAAACGAACCCGAAAACTATGCCGTTGGTGAGAATCAAGGCCAGGAAATACTCTTTCCAAGTCATCTGGCGATTCTTGTCAATGCCAATGACTCTGAAAAAGCCATTCTCGACTCTGGAAAGCGTCCTTTCCAAGGGCCTTGTTTCATATGCTATAAGCCTGGCGATGTACAGCCCGAATGGAACCGCCAAGGCAAGTGTTCCACCTATTACCGTTATTAGCTGGATTATTGGCTCCACCAAGGTCACTCATGTAGCCACAAAGCTGTCTTGCAGCATCCCTGAGGGATTAAAAAGCTGTCGTAGAATATTCATAGTCCTTTCTTACCTAATCCCGGTCTATAGCATCGCTGTGCTCCCGGCTGGTCTAGTTTATTGTCTGACGTTTCTCAGCACAAAACGACCTTTTTATCGACTCTAGAACAATTGACCATCAGGCTTAATACGAAAAAATGACCAACGATAGACGAGAGTTGCAAGAGACAATTCTTCTCGTGGACCAGAAGCCAAGCACGGCCAACCTCATGAAGACCTACCTGCGCGTCGACGGCTTTGCAGTCGATCATACGGCCGACCCTTCAGAGGCCCTGAAATTTGCGAGCCAGACAAAGTACGGCGCGATTATCACAGACCTGGTGATGCAGGGAATGACGGGCATAGATCTATACCGGGAAATCAGGTCAAGCTATGACAGCCGGATCATCTTTATGTTTTTGCTCAGCGCCTCAAGCGAGGCGCTCCGGCTGATGGGCTACCTGGACAGAAAAGACGTGATAAAAAAAGAGCCGCTTTCTATAAACGAGCTTATACACAAGGTCCGGGCTGCCTTTACGAATAGTCGCTAAAGATGCTGTTCACATGCGACAGCAAGTCGTTGCGAAGCTGGACTACTTTGGTCCGCTTTTCGCCGTCCAATCCGGTCATCAGTAGCGCGTCGAGACCTTCCACCAGGTACTTTATGTTTGAAAGCGTAAGCAAAACCTGTGCCTCCTCCTGATTCTTGCTGGCCATTGCGTCCACCCTACTAATAGCAGAGGTCATTATTAACATCAATGGAGTATTCCGCCGCCATGTACAGGTCTCCAGACGCCCTTGACCTTAAAAGCTGAAATACCGTTCCGCAATAGATCATGCCATACGCATGGCCCAAAGCCTGCCTGGAAGCCCAAGCGACTTCCAGCGCCAGACCATCCTCAACCTGTACAATTCTGGTATCTCTCCAGAGATAATTGCCCTCCAGATGGACATCAGCAAGGACGAGATCGACAAAGTCATCCAGGGCGCGGCGGAAGAAGAAAAGACAAGAACGGCAAGGCAAGCTTCTGAATCGCCGTCGCTTGCTTCCTTTTACCTTGATGCAGTAGTCGACCTGGACAAGGCAGTCAAGATGGCGCAGGGGAGGGTGTGGAAGGCACTCAAGGTTGGCTCGGAATTCGACTTGTCAACCGACGAGTCACGCGACATTCTCGCCAAGCTAGCCAAGTCAAAGGTGAACCTTGTGATACTCAACATCGACCTTGTGGGCTCCACCAAAATGTCCATGACCCTGCCAGTCGACCGGCTTGCGACAATCGTCCAGGCGTTCACGCAGGAGATGTCTCTGACAATAGCCGCCTACGGGGGCTATGTGTTGAAATATGTCGGCGACGCGATACTGGCTTTTTTTATCGCCGAAGGGGAGCCGTACCTTCCGTGCGTCAACGCCGTCAACTGCGCGAGGTCGATGATAAGGATAATTAGAGAAGGCATCAATCCGATCCTGAACCAGTCGGACTATCCCGAGATGAACGTCAGGGTGGGCATCGATCTCGGTGAAAACGTCGTGGTCCAGTACGGCTGGGAAACCCACACAATCGAGGGCAAACAGCTGAGGTGGCCCCACTATGACATTCTGGGCTACACAATCAACGTCGCTTCAAAAATGACTTCGCTTGCCCGGCCTGACCAGATAGTGATAGGCCAGATGGTCTACGACGGTCTGGACGAGCGGCAGCAGGCCACTTTTCAGCCCTTGCAGGTGAACCCAGAGATGTGGAGCTACATGAGCGACTATACCGGCGGGATTTATCGTCTCTACGGCACGGCGTAACAGCAACTATATATTTGAAAAAGCCGCGATTTGTATTATGCGCGTAGTAGAGTACAAGGATTCTTTTGTAAAAATTGCTGGCCTTATCGGCGGAGAAGAGTATGTGAAGGTGGCGCGCTCTTTATTGAATACAGAAGACGTGACAGACGAAGAGATTGCAAGTGCCACCGGTCTAAAGATAAACATTGTCCGCAAAGTGCTCTACGACATGTTTGGGAAGGCGCTGATAACCGGCATCAGGGTGAAGGACGAGAAGAAAGGTTGGTTCGTATATCGCTGGCGGGCCAAGCAGGACCAGGTCGACAACTTTATCGAAAACCAAAAGAAAAAGATTCTGGACAGGCTTCACAAGCGCCTTGAATATGAAGAGTCCACCGAATTCTATCATTGCGGCAACCACGACTGCCAGCGCGTGAAATTCGACGCTGCTGTGGAGCTGTTCTTCAAATGTCCTAACTGCAAGGGCCCGTTGAACATGGTCGACAACACAAAGATCAAAGAAGCGGCGCGATACAAGATAGATCAGCTAACGACTGACATTTCAAAGAAATAGCAAACACCATACACCAGAACTTGATCAAACTACAAACAGGAAAACAGTTATTGCTAGTAAAAGCCGATAACTCTTGAAAATGCCCAATTCCGATTTTCTTATCTTGGCAGCCATGTTGTCAGCTATTGGAGGGATTGGAGTATGGGAGGGATATGAAGTGCATCCGATTTTCTATTCACAATCAGGAGTACTCTTTGGAGCATTAGGATACTTCGCATATCGGATCTTTCAGTCAGAACGCGCGAATGAACAGGCGTCCCTGCCATCATCCAATGCTGCGTAACACCAACCACTTGGGAACAATGGCGGTGGTTCGTGGTAACAGAACCTAACGATATTTGTATTGGGGTACGGCGTGGACGAAAGGCGTGCGCCAGGACACCAACGGATGTACAACGAATACGGCACTACTTTGTCAAGCCCGCATCTAATACATAAGAGAATGCGAATATGGTTATATTCAGGACCATCCAAAACTATTCCATGAAGCCTTTCCAAGATGATCCCCTGACAGTGCACTATATCTTGAAAGATAAAGATGGCATCTATGTAGGTCATTGTGTAGAAATTCCTGCCATAGTTGTATATGGTAGTACACAAGATGAGGTAGAAGGCGAGCTTCAGAAAGCAATTAGCAGTTATTTCGTTGCTTTCCCTGAGCAGCGCAAGACAATAAAACAAGAAGAAGTCAAGCAATTGGTAGTTACCATCTGACATTCACTGATGACAATAATTGGTTGATAACTACCATACGTGGGAGCAGTTTGAAAAGGCACTAATAAAGTTGAACTATACTTTTGTGACTGAAGCATCGGCTTATCGGAACTATCGAGGAGTAGATGGATATGCGGTACAAGTTAGGAAATCAGATCGTCTGCCATTGGCATATGCGGTAGAAGTTTGCGAGTTTCATCTTGGCATATCGTACCGAATATTCTTACAACTAATTACTGATAACTTTTTAGGTTATGTTTGTGGATCAGCCATACCCCGATCGCAGAAGGCAGAGGATACAATACAACTTTCTCAAGCCGCACATGGCACTAGAAAGAAAGACACCAGCACAAGCTGCGGGTCTGGACGCTAAGGGGCGGAGAGATCCTCTGAAACTCGCTACTAGGTTCCTGATAGTCTCCAAGCTGACGAAGGACAGAAGTGCAATAGATACTACAATGGCATTTGAAGAAGCCTCTGACAACGCTCACGGAATCAAACCCGAAACAGTGTTCACCGATTCGCTGCGCCATTACAATATCGCGGTAAAGGCGACATTTCCAGATGCAGAGCGCATAGCGAATTGTGGGATTGCCAAGCGCGAAACCAATAACAGAATCGAGCGAATGAATGGCACGTTAAGGGAAAGGGT
>JANWIX010000078.1 GCA_025449675.1 Nitrososphaera sp.
GAACCTCGCTGTCAAAGTCTAGAATGGCCATTGACGCAGAAAGTGCCATGACATTTACCATCCTGGTAAGCCTGCTGAGAGAAGGGTCGTTCACCTTCTGCGCAAATTCCTGCAGCAGCTGAAAGAATGGAACTGGAAAAGCTATCACGCCGCGCTTTTCAGAATACTCTATGGCGTCCTTAACCTTGAACCCCAGGCCGGCTTTTTCAAGCGTTTTTTTTATCCTGCTTGCCGCGGGGGCGTCGATCGTCGGAACCTCGTCAATAGCTGTCTCTGCCAGGTCCGGGTGAAAGATAATCGCGCCGCCAGTAGTAACGTCCTCAAAATGCCTAAAGACGGTTTCGGCGTCAAATGAAACGAGGACATTTATTTCATCAAGGTGGGAGTGTATGGGCCTGTCGCTGACCCGCACGGTAAAGTAGCTGTGCTCACCTTTGATGTTGGAGTAATATTCCCTCTTGCCAAAGATGTGCAGGCCCCCGCCGGCGCAGGCGCGGGAAAAGATGTTTGCTGCAGAATCCACGCCACTTCCCTGAGCTCCGCCGATGACCCAGCTTAGATGATTTGTTACCGCATTTTGCATTTTGGGCGACTTACTTTCTCTTTTCCACCTTTTAATGCTTTAGAAAATGCTAGCCGCCGGTAGCCGCATCATGCAGGCAGCATTCGCAGGCGTCAATCTGGCCGCAGAACGGGCACGCGCACATGCACGCATCGATGGGATTTCCGCAGTTCTCGCAGGAGACCACTTCCTCGCTTGCTGCCATCCCGCTACTATGATCGCCAAAACTAATTATACTTTTGTGTCGGGGCGTTAGGGCGAAGCTTTTATCCTGATAATGGCCATAACTGTTCATTGAAGGTCTATAGCTTTAGCTGCGCATCTTGTGGCTATGCATCCAGGCATATGCTGGGCACCCCTGACATGGACCAGATAATGACTGATGTCAACTCCGAGTTTGCGCAGTACAAGCTCTTTGTGTGCAAGAAGGAGAAAAAATTCGTGCATCTAGACTTTCTGGATTACAGTTTTAACGGCAGGTGCCCCGCTGACTCGACATTGCTGGAACAAGTGCGCGAGGACGAAGCTAAATGTCCCCAGTGCGGAAAGGAACTTTCCGTTGAAGAACTCAAGCCGCTTTCTTCTGGCGACGGCGGCTCTGAATAGATATCGGCAAAACATCATTGCATTCTTTCTTTGAAGCGTTTCAGATGTATTTTTATTGGCGCATACTGAGAACCTCTCTCATTGAGCGATGGGATGTTGCTTCTCGAGCAGATTTTTTCAAGTCCCAGCCTGATGCTCATTGCTGGGGTGATTCTTGGCTTTGCAATATCAATCCTTGCCGTTTTCCTGACCTACCAATTCAGAAAACCTTCGATAATCATGAAGGTCGTCAAAGGGTTTGTTCGCAGCGAGTGCGGCAGCGGGACGAAAAAATCATCCATTGGGTTCTTTCAAATTGCAGTTGTCAACATTGGGAGGAGCAGCGCCCTTGACTGCCAGATAGAGATCACGTTCAAAGATACCGATGGCAAGAGCATTGCCGAAACAATAGTGGGCAAGTGGGACAGGGGGCCCGAACCCATGATGGATTTCAGCAACCTGCGATTCCCGCAGCCGTCGTTTGTGCACTTTTCAGAGTATGCAAACATTCGCCCGAATAGGTCCGAAAAATTTTCCCTGTTCATCAAAGTCGATGGCGATCAGGAATGCTACGGCTTTGGCGCAGCCAATTACATCGAGGCATACCACGATTGCTTCAGGATGCCTTCAAGGCGAATTTCTCACGATGTGTTCCTTGCCGAAATAAACATCATCGGTGGTAGAGTTCGCAGAACGCAGACCTTTCTGGTTGACAACAAGACTGCTGGCCTGGATGGCGTAAAGTTGAGCAGGTGGATGCAGTATTGACTCGTAACGAGTCCGGTTAGCGCGGACACAGGACATATTAAATATCCAGCATTTGCTAATTTCATCTGATAAATGTCTTCCATGAGTCTGGCTCAAAAGATAATATCGTCGCATTTAGTTGACGGCAAGATGGAGCCAGGCCAGGAGATCGGGCTTCACGTAGATCGCGTTCTGATGCAGGATGCCACAGGGACAATGGCATGCCTCCAATTCGAAGCCATGGGCATGCCGCGAGTCAAGGTCGAGCACGCTGCCATCTATGTCGATCATAACATCTTGCAGACAGGGTTTGAGAACGGCGATGATCATCGCTTCCTCCAGACCTTTGCGTCAAAATACGGCATTCATTATTCCAAGCCGGGAAACGGCATCTGCCATCAGGTGAACCTTGAACGATTTTCGATGCCTGGCAAGCTCCTGGTAGGTTCAGATAGCCACACGCCGACTGCCGGCGGCGCGGGTATGATGGCAATAGGGGTCGGGGGGCTGGACGTCGCAGTGGCAATGGCCGGAGCTCCCTTTTACACAAAGATGCCCAAAATCGTGGGTGTAAAGCTCACCGGCAGGCTCAGGCCATGGGTCACCGCAAAGGACGTCATTTTAGAGATGCTGCGAAGGCTCAGCGTGAAGGGCGGAATCGGGAGGATTTTCGAGTATTATGGCGAGGGTATCAAGAGCCTGGGGGTTCCCCAGCGGGGGACGATATGCAACATGGGAGCCGAGCTGGGCGCCACCACTTCGCTTTTCGAGTCAGATGAAATAACTCTGGACTATATGACCCGGCAGGGCCGTCCTCAGGACTACACCCAGATTTCCGCGGACTCTGGCTGCTCATACGACGAAAACATGGAGATCAACCTGAGCGAGCTGGAGCCAATGATAGCACTCCCGGGTTCTCCCGATGCCATCCACAAAGTGAGGGAAGTGCAGGGCGCGGACGTTCACCAGGTGCTAATCGGCTCTTGCACCAACTCGAGCTATGTCGAGATGATGACCGTAGCTCATGTACTCCGCGGCAAAAAGGTTCATCCAAATGTCACCATGGCTATCAACCCCGGTTCAAAGCAGGTTCTAGAGACCGTCGCACGCGACGGTTCTATTTACAACATCATCGCATCAGGCGCGCGCCTTTTGGAAAGCGGCTGCCAGGGCTGCATAGGCATGGGCTCGGCGCCGGGGACTGACTGGGTATCCATTCGATCGTTTAACAGGAACTGGCCTGGACGCAGCGGCACAAAGGACGACAAAGTCTACCTTACATCCCCCGAAGTCTGCGTGGCGTGCGCCGTTACGGGCAAGATTACAGACCCCAGGGACCTGGGCGAGTATCCGAATATCCCATGGCCCGACAAGTTTGTGGTTGACGATTCAGGGATTGTACCGCCTGCTCTGTCTTCCGAGGCGGACAGAGTTATTGTCTCGCGAGGCCCCAACATCCGCCCGCTCCCGCTGCGCGAGAAGATGGAAAATAATCTGAGCGGAGAGGTCCTGATCAGGGTGGGCGACAATATCAGCACTGATGCAATCATGCCGGCCGGGGCCAAGATACTGCCGCTGCGAAGCAACGTGCCGGCGATAAGCGAATACGTCTTTTACTGGCTCGACCCCGATTTCGCAAAGAGGGCAAAGGACAAGCAGGGGGGGTTTATCGTCGGTGGCGAAAATTACGGACAGGGCTCTAGCAGGGAACACGCGGCGCTTGCGCCGATGTACCTTGGAGTCAAGGCGGTGATAGCAAAATCATTTGCAAGGATCCACCGGGCCAACCTGATCAATTTTGGCATTTTACCGCTGGAGTTCCAGAACAGCTCGAACTTTGAATTGCTTGCTCAGGGAAGGTCGCTGTCGATAGACAACGTTGTGAACAGCCTGAAAGAAGGGGCAAGTACAATCGAGGCACTTGCGGGCGATGACAGGATTGTCTTGAAGGTGGACCTGACGCCTCGACAGAGGCAGGTCATGCTGTCAGGGGGCCTGCTCAACTATATCAGATCGCACCAAGGATCCTAATGGTCAGCAAGTTCGCGATTGCGATTGTTGCAGGGGCTGTTGTAATGATCGCCCTCGTGCTTTTCCCGGGCTTTGACCAGTCTCCTGAAAGAAACAGGCTTGATCTGGAATACAGCAAGCAGTTCCTGACCCGGTCTGTGAACGGTTCGCTTTTCGCTTCAAACGCGCAGCTCCTGGTCATCAGAGACGACGGCTCGGCGACCTATACCAACATAACAGGCCCTGCCATAGAGGAGAAGAGCTTTACCATAGGCAGCGAAGAGCTGAAAAGCCTGAGAGGTCTTATACTGGAAACCGGCTTTATGCAGATACCTGTGAGCGAGCTGCCGCAACAGGAAGGACTTGCCAATTTCACCAAATACACGATCAGGGCCCAGGCCGACACCGATGCAAAGACCATAAGCTGGACTGAATCTGACTCGATCGGCGAGACTGCCCCGGCGCTGATTTACGCAATTCGAGATCCGCTCGAGGGCATAATTGCCAAGAACGGCTGAGAGAAAATATATAGAGCATTTGAGCCCATTTATCGTGATGACGATTTCCCTGGTCGCCACGGAGCCAAGACCAAAGGGCGTGAAGGTCGAGATCGACAACAACGCCCGTAAGGTCCGGGGGACCACTCTGCTAAAGCGCGGCTTTGCCCACATGCAAAAACATGGAGTCGTGATGGACGTCACGAACGTGGAACAGGCCGTCATTGCCGAAGAGGCTGGCGCGGTGGCAGTCATGGTACTCGACAAACTCCCGTACGATGTCAGAAAGGCCGGAGGAGTGGCCAGAACCGCAAGCGTCAAGGTAATCCAGGAGATAATGGACGCAATCACGATACCGGTTATGGCGAAATGCAGGATCGGGCATGTTGATGAGGCCAAGGTGCTTGAAGTGACTGGGGTGGACATGATAGACGAAAGTGAAGTCCTCACCCCAGCCGACGAGGAGCGCCACATCTGGAAGTGGGACTACACCACGCCCTTTGTCAACGGCGCCAAGAGCCTAGGGGAGGCTTTGCGTAGAATCGAGGAAGGATGCGCGATGATAAGGACCAAGGGCGAGCCAGGAACGGGCAACGTGGCAGAAGCTGTAACGCATATCAGGCTTGTAAATTCCGAAATTCGGAAGATACGCTCACTCTACCAGGATTCTGACAGGCAGGAGCTGATGAAGGCAGCGCGTGAGCTAAAGGTGTCCTATGCCATTGCAGAGGAGACGGCGCGGCTTGGCAGGCTTCCCGTGGTCAACTTTGCAGCCGGAGGAATCACCACGCCGGCTGATGCGGCTTTTCTGATGAACCTTGGCTGCGACGGGGTGTTCGTCGGTTCGGGCATATTCAAGTCAGACGATCCGGCGCAGCGTGCGAGGGCCGTTGTGCTCGCTACGACTTTTCATGACAATCCCAAGATAGTGATGGAGGCGCAAAAGATGGTCGACGAGAAAAAGTCGCTGTTGGGCCTTGACACAAAGAACCTGGAGCTTCGGATGCAGGAACGGGGTCAGTCGGCTTGAGCGGCGCCAAGAAAGTCACAATTGGAGTTCTCGGCTTTCAGGGAGATATCGAGGAAAACGTGGCGGCTACCGAACAGGCACTAAGCGAAATGGAGGTGGACGGCGCTGTGCAAGTCGTGCGATACCCGGAAGAGATGGAAAAGATAGACGGCCTGATCCTGCCGGGAGGAGAAAGCACCGTGCAGAGCACTCTGGCAGCCATTCAGCATTCGCTGCCAGTAATGAAGAAGCGGATATCGGAAGGCATGCCTGTTCTGGGCACCTGTGCAGGCATGATCATGCTTTCAAAACGGGCGTTTGACAGGGTCATAGGGGAAACCAAGCAAAAACTGATGGGCGACTTGGACATCGTCATAGAAAGAAATGCCTTTGGAAGGCAGAACGAATCCTTCGAAGCTGACATTCCCATGGCAATGGTAGGCGAGGACTCGTTCAAGGGGGTTTTCATCAGAGCTCCGGCAGTAACTGAGGCAGGCAAGGACGTGGAAGTTCTTGCAAAGTTCAACAACAGGATCGTTGCAGTAAGGCAGAAAAACGTCATAGGCACTGCGTTTCATCCCGAGCTATCGGGCGACTCACGCATCCACAGACATCTCGTGAAAATGGCCGTCGATTTCAGGCGCGACCAAAAGATCAACAATTAGTACTGTCGCAAGCAAGGCCGATAGTTTCGACTAATTGATGAAGAAAAAGCCAATCGCCATGATGATGTAGACGGCAGTAAGCATCACGCCTTCGAACCAGTTCGTCTTGCCATCGTGCACGATCAAGTTCAGGATAATGGCGCCGAGAAGGATCATTGCGAGCTCAAAGAGCGTGAACACGAGCGTAAAGGGCTGTCCCATCGCGATGCCGGCAAATACCAGAATTGGGACGACAAATAGCGCTATCTGGGTGCCAGAGCCGGCCGCGATTCCAATAGACAGTTCGATCTTGCCTTTCCGCGCAAGCAATATGGCGCTGCTGTGCTCGGCCGCATTTCCAACGATGCCTACTATTATCGCGCCAACAAACAATTCGCCAAATCCAAGGTCCTCGCCGGTCTGTTCCACAGAGCCAACAAGGATCTCGCTGACAAGTATGACTCCGGCCATGCTTGCCGCAAGAAGGATAAATGATTTTTTCTTGCTCCAATGACCGTGGCCACTGTGGTCAACTCCGGAATCCGCGGACAATTTGGTTTCCCCTGTGGTCGCCTCTTCCAGCGCTTCCCGCTGGACAAAAAGGTGCTTGTGGGTAAAGAAAGTGAACACTATTCCCAGGATGTAGACTGCCAGCAGAATAAAGGCAAGTGAATCGCTCAGCAGCTGCAGGTTTTCCTGATCGCCAGGGCCGGTGAGAGCTGTCGTCGCAATTATCGTTGGCACCGCAAGTCCTATCACGGCAATGAACAGCATAGAGGATTGAAAGCCGACATTTTCGCGGTTAAAGCGCTGCTCTTTGTACTTGAATCCCGCGGCCACGATGCTGAGTCCGAAAATCAGGAGGATATTGCCCAGGATCGCGCCGGTAATTGACGCCTTGACCAGGTCCAAAAGTCCGGCGCTTATCGCGACTATGGCAATAATGATCTCTGCCGCGTTTCCAAATGTCACGTTTAGGAGCGATCCTGTCGTCGCTCCGTAATGGGTCGAAAGATGTTCAGTTGAATCTCCTATCAGTTTTGCCAGGGGAATCAGGGCTATTGCCGTAACTACGAACAGCAGCAGATGATCGGCGTGCGCAAATTCGAGGGCGAGCGCTATTGGTACGAAAACGAGCAGAAAATAGATGGCTGATGCCTTTGACAGCTTGACAGAGCGGAGCAATTAAGACTTTTCAATATCAGATGTACGGCATACTTTAATTGTTTTCAAGCCCCGTGGCGCGCCTCGATTTCATATAACTCACATTGTGTAAGGCGGAATACTTGCGGCAGTATTTGACTTCAGTCAGGCGGAACTCAACTAGTCACTCATTCACATTGACAGATATACTGCGCGCCGAACTTCACTGCCATAATGTGTTCTCGAACTACCGGAACTCTTCGGTACGGCTCCCCTTCGACTGCGGCATAACAATAGAGGTTCAACTTCAGACGGCCCTTGGCAAGGGGATTGACGTGTTGTTTGTGACCAACCACAACACCCTTGACGGATACGAGCAGATACTTGAATACAAGAATTCACACAGGAAATTCGACAAGATCAGTGTCTACCCAGCCGAAGAGGTCACGATAAACACTCAGGGTCACATCCTAGCGTACGGGCTGCACGAGAAGATCAGTCCGGGAATGACTCTTGAAGAAACGCTTGACGAAATAAGGCGGCAGGGCGCTGTCTCCTGTGCGGCCCATCCATTCGCGGTCACAAACGGCATACGCGAAAAGGCGGCCATGTGCGACATGATGGAATCATTCAACAGCAACAATGTCGACAGGTTTTCAAACGTGATTGCAGAGCGTTTTGCAAAAGAGCACGGCATGACAACGATTGCTGGAAGCGATTCCCATGTGGTTTCAACGATCGCAAAGTGCGTAAATCTGATGGACTCCGAAAATAATCTTGACGACATAGTTCAGGTAATGAGCAAAGGGAGGGTACGCGTAGCGTCAAGGGAATACGCATCAAAGGAGCAGGTCTTTGAACATGCCTATTACATCATCTCCAGCTCCAAGGAACTCTTGCTGGAACATACGATGCTCTATCACCCGCGCGTGTTCAAGGCGGCGAAATGGGCCCTGACTTCGTTTACTTCAAATCCAAATAGCAGGACTTGGCGAACTATGGCCGGCCTTGTCCTGTACTTGGTAAGACGAGCTTCGGAAAAGGTGAACGTCAGAGGGTACGATCCAAAGATATTTTTGGAAAGACCTTGGAAAAAGTTAATCGCTATCAGCCTATTGCCGTAGCAATATGTAATCCGGTTCCTGAAAATTGATTAACTTGAGAGTTAGATAATGATATATAATCCGATTTCAGAATAACGATTCCACGAGACTTCAGAACATATTTCGTTTCAGAGTCCTGACGCTTATCGCTACTGTAAATGCTATCGCGCTTATCCCTTACATATCAAGTTATCAACATGTCTATCCACTTTCATCGGCCCTGGTACTCGGATCGCCTGATCCGATCGTTACCGAAATTCTGAGTGACCACGGCTATCTTGTCGAGCATGACTCGCAGGTTCCTCCAGATCTTTCAATTTATAATGTCGTGATCGCCACCGTGACCCCTGATGATTTCCAGGATATTCAATCATACGTCGAAGACGGTGGCGGATACGTCTATCTGGCTTCTGCAGCAGTACCCACAGATCTGGAGGCAAACTACCAGTGGATTGGCGCGCGATCGCTGGGATTTTCGGGAGTGGGTGATATTGTCACGGTCTCTATGGATAATCCACTAGGAACCAGCCTGCTAGAGGGTGACGTTCTAAAACAGCAAGCACCCGAACAATCAGGTGCCGTATGGGTCGACGACTTGGAACCCGGCGCTGGCACGCTTGCGAATTACAGCGGCGGAGAGGCATTTGCATATAGCTATCAGTATGGACTAGGAAAAATCTACTTCCAGTCAGACGCTGACCACGGGATCGCTGATGATGTGGCTAAACAGGACATCAAATATCTTCTTGAAGCTGGAATCCTCTGGGCGACTTCTGATATTGATCTTGGCTCTCAGGACGATGCGGACGATTTTCTTCCGGATGGGACAATAGAAAATCTAGGCAGAGAGCCGCCGTCGGGCAGTCTTGAAGTAGTGTTTTCGGGCCAAGGACAAGATATGCGTCAATTTCCCGACCCTGCCGACCCGGCAAGATCAATTTTCGTCAACGTCAACTCTGAAGTGGTTGGTGCTACATTATTCTTTGAAAGCGCCGGAATAGAATATCGTTACCATGTTCAACCGGACTCCGGAGCTCTGCTGACGTTTTCTTCAGAAATTAATGTCACGGACGTGACAGTCACGGTCGAAGACCAGCTTGATGTGGACGGAAGCATCCAGCCTGCGGCCACGGTAGGCTATGAAACAGTCAGAAGCCCTCCGGCTTGCATTCTTCCCGTGGGAGCGACCAGCAGCGCGAGCGCAATTCCCAGTGATGCTACTGAAGTTGGATCACCGGGCAGTACGGTCGGATCTACTCTGGACCTGCCAGGCGTTCCGATTCCCATTAACTCCTTCTTTGTCGGACTTGACAAAAGCGATGTAACCGGGTTCACGATAAACTTTGAAAGCGGTGGAGTTGATTATTCCTGCCCCATCACTCCATCGATGGTAGAAATTTCTTTTGACGAGCCTCTGGCAATTTCGGACATTAATATCGAAAATGTCGGCCCCTGGGGGGTCGTAGGCCATTCGGAGCCGCCCGAGGATGTGACCGTCTATGTGAAGCATAGCATTTCAAAGGCAATCCTTCTTCCACCTGGCATACAGGTGCATGCGAATTCGACCGCCCCCGAAGAGGTACACACCATTGTCCTCGGAGGCCAGATGGGAATCTTTCTCTTACCCGGTCCATCGAATGGACAGGTCGCTTCGATGTGGATTTCTACAGGCGGCGAGATGACTGAACCGTACCTCTATTTTCGATCGGGCGATGAATGGTACTCGACTACAGTAGACCAGGGAACTGGAACGCTTTTCACCTTCTCTGATGATACAGAGATCAATGAACTCTACATTTCCTTTGATGCCGCGCAGGACGCCGAGATAACAGTGGGCTACACATACCCCATAAGCGTTAAGGCACGGGCAGGTTCGGATCTTACCGTCGAAGAATTGCAGTTGGTCTACTTGGATGGAAGTGCAAGTACGGGCCGTCCCGGGGGACTCTCTTTTGCCTGGTCGCAGGTAGAAGGGCCGGATGTAGACCTTCGGGGAAGCAGCACTCAGAGCGCTTCTTTCGCAGCCCCTCGCGTAGACGAGTCTGGAGACAGACTTGCGTTCAAACTCGTCGTCAGGGATTCGAAAGGACACGAGTCCCAGGACCTCGTGGTGGTACGCGTCACAGACGATAGCCAGAGCGCCAACGAGCCGCCAATTATTAGGGAAATTGTGAGCTTGACTGTGAATGAGGGCGACAAGGTTGTGATTACTGCCTCGGCTTTTGATCCCGAAGGAAGCCAGCTGAGCTACCTTTGGACTCAGACGCTGGGGGCCACGGTCTTACTGGCAGGTCAGAACACTCCAGCACTTTCGTTCGATGCACCGCCTGTGTCGGAAGATGTTGCACTTTCATTCAGGGTCGAGGCCATTGATGAAAACGGAAATGGCTCCTCGGAGATGGCTACTGTGCTCGTTAGAAACTTGCCCGAGGTTGTCGTTGGTCCCCCGCCTTCCGTGTCTGCCGGCACGGACCAGTCAGTAAATGAAGGAGCCAATGTTATGCTCAAGGGAACCTACGGGGACTCTAGCGGCAGTCATACTTTCCGATGGGAACAAGTCGCGGGAACTATGGTGACCCTGTCTGACCCGGCATCACTGAACGCATCTTTTGTTGCGCCGGCGGTGGACGACGGAACAGAAGAGGTTCTGAGGTTTCGGCTAAGCGTCATTGACGGAGAAATTGTCGAGCTGTCCGATGAGGTTTCTATTACCGTCAAAAGCGCAGTTTCCAGCGGTGTACCGGTCGATGTCGTGCAGCCCACGGAAACGAATTTTGGTGTGGGCGAACCACCCTTTAGCATCGTTAGGCGCGTCGACGTCGTGCCTCCGGAAGATGTCTACGAAGTCATTTTCCAGGGCTCGGAGGGACAGGTGACGCAGCCTACCAGCCAGATTTATGGCATATGGGCAAACACGACTGGAGATGTCACCGGCCTGAAGCTCTACTTTAGCTCCAGCGGTCACCAATACTACATTGAAACTGCAGGCAATCAGGTGTTTGCCTACGTTTTTGACAGGCCAGTAACGCTCCAAGATATCAGGATGAGCGCAATTGAAGCGGATCAGCAGACCATTCACGTGGGCTACTATTACGGTCCAGTACCGCTGGCGTTTCCAGCCCTCTTCCAGCCAGAGAATTCGCCGTTCCGGACGTCAAACGATGTACCTGTCAATATCATCCAGTCGCCGGCTAACCCTGATCCATTGATCGCCGGATTTATCTCGCGCAATCTCATGCTTGCAGGAATAATGGCAGTCGGGGTCCCTTCAGGCATAGCAGTCGCGCTAAAGGTTGCTAGTACTCGCAGAAACAGGCAGCACGGAGACACCCGCAAGGCTGCCAAATTGCTATTCCCCAAGAGCGACCCCGTGGCAGGAGAAGCAGAGAAGGTCAGGCCGGTCATCGAGGAACTTGAGAGGATGCTGGGCAGGGATCTAGACACAGCGGTAAGTGCATCAGAGTTGCTGGATAGGTTTGGCTCTGGTTCCAGGAATGGCAGCTCCGATAGGTAGTCTTGTGGGTTTCCGTTTTTCTTCCACATTAGCTGGATGGCTAAAATCGCCACTTCTTTTATAACATGGTTTTCCAGATTTTATGTTGAAGA
>JANWIX010000079.1 GCA_025449675.1 Nitrososphaera sp.
AAATAATGTCTGCAGGCCGGGGAGCCCTGAAAACAAATCCCTTTGTAAGAAACTCGAATTCAAGCGGCGTTTCGAGCATCACCTTCTTGCCCTGCGAGACTTCCTGTCCGATCTCGATGTTTGCAAAGCCGAGCACCTGCTTTTTGATCTTGAGCGAGCAGTACGCCACCTCTATTCCAAATACGGTCTTTTTCTCGAAAGTCTCGAGTATCGACGGCCATTCATCAGTCAGTGCTTTTGTGTAATATGGATAGTCTGAGGGTATCAGCGCCAGCTCGGCATAAGGCTGGCTGTTCCGCTCAAAGTGGAGCTCCTTCACTTTGTACCGCCTGCCCGCAAGAAAGTATATGGCAGATGGATGCAACTCTTCAAGAGCCTGAGGCAGAGCACGGTCCCCTATCACTTTGTTATTGAACTTGATGTCGACTCGGGTTCCGATTCCACGTATGCTGTATTTTTTCAGGACATTCATCGCCTCCCTTAGATCTGGAACGAACCGTTCATTGACTGATTTGACAAGCCCCTTTGAAATCAGGAGCTGAACGGTGTCCCAGAACGGCTTTGATTCGCCGACTGCCAGGGGCCGGTCACAGATCATAGCCAGAACCTGGTATTCGCGGACAAATGGGTTTGAGGGATCGGTATAGGCATATTCGTGATCGGCAAGATAGTCCGACGGATGCGTCTTGTAATATTGGCTTATTGGGTCGTTGCCAAGGGCAAGGAATGCATAGCCCCGCTGACCCCTCCTGGCAGCCCTTCCTACACGCTGCACTAGCCGGTTGACCGGCACGATGTTTGATATTATCGCGTCCACATCGCCAATGTCTATCCCAAGCTCTAGCGTCGGAGTCGCGGAAATAGCCGAGAGCCTGCCTGACTTGAACTGCTGTTCCACTTCTTTCCTGATAGCCGGTGCAAGCCCCGCTCTGTGTACCCTGATCTTTACTCCTTGCCGCGATGCGTAGAAGGCCGTCAGCTCGGATCCAAGGTGCGAGCTTGCAAAGGCAATTGTCCTGTGATCCCTTTTTGTTGTCTGTCTTAGCAGGTCAAGGGTCAGAGATCTGTAGGAGCGGAGGGAGGGGAATATGATTGCCAGATTCACCTTCCCTCGCCTTCCCCTGCCCTCTACTACCTGAATCTCTCTGCCAAAAAGTGCCCGGCAAAAATCTCCGGCATTGGGTAGAGTGGCCGAGGCAGCGACTATCTGGAGCCTTCCCGTAAATCTCTCGAGCCTCCGAATAATATAGTGGGCGTTTGCGCCAAAGACGCCCGTGTAAACGTGGGCCTCGTCAACCACCAGGAATTTCGCGGTTTTGAGCAGGCGCGAAAGTCCTGTTCGATGCATCAGGTGGTAATGCAACACGTCAAGATTTGTGATGATGACGTCAGGGGGAGAAAGCATGATGGAATTTCTATCCTTCTCTGGAGTGTCCCCGTCAAGCACTGATGCCAGTATCCCAAGTGGTTCTGCCAGCTCCCTGATTTTCGGAAGCTGGTCTCTTGCAAGCGCCTTGGTCGGATAGACAAAGATCGCAGATACCTTGCCACCTTGCCCCGGTCGAAGCGAGCCAAACCGGGGTATCTTTTCGGCGATTTTTTGCAATATAGGTATGCAAAACGCTTCTGTCTTGCCCGATGCAGTTGGGGCAGTGATAACGACATCGCCTCCCTGCAAGATCTTTTTTATCGCTTCTTCCTGGAACTTGTAGAGCCGGTCAAATTTTTTCTTCTGCAGGACGCCAATGATAGCCTCATCCACCGGCAGTTCTTCAACTCTTGAACCCGGATCCGGCGGAGGCTCCTCTATCACCCTGAAATCAACTACATAGTCCTGCTGCGAGTGCAGGACATCCTGAAGGAGCGAATCGCCAGTCGCTTCGCTTGAAGAAAGAAAGGAATCGACCTCGGCAGACGATCGTATTATCTTCTCATGTTCCATGAGCAGTTTCAAGTCGCCCGAGTCAGCTATCCCCTTTCCGCTGTCGTAACGGTCAAGGAAGTCCAGGTATGCATCATCCATGCTTGATGCCTGAGCCACTATCGAGCACAATCCGCACTTTGAACAGCGAAATATCAGCCTGCCGTCAAAGATTTTGTCGACGCCAACCGCGTGTAGCAATGAACACCTGGGGCAGCGATAGTTGTTGGCCACCGTCGATCCCGCTTGTAGCTTTTCACAATAAAATGCTTGTCATCTTCTATGGAAGACCTTGCTTCTTTATCTATAATAATGGCTAGGCATCACCAGCCATCGGTTGTCGTCTGGCGGACTCGGGACCCGTTATTGGGCCGAAGTTATCGAAGTATTGCGTTCGATCATACCAGTCTATGACAAGGTCAACAGGGTAATTTCTCTCGGAAAGGATGAAACGTATAGGCAGCGAGGCATCCGCGGCCGCATACTCCCAGGCAATATCATACTTGACGCGGGGTCCGGCTATGGCAACATGTCGCGTGTAGCTATCTCTGCAGCTGGAGATGTCAGCATAGTCATGTACGACCCCATTCCAGAAATGCTCGCAAACGTAAAGAACTACTTTCCGAGAACCGACGCGGCGCTATCATCGGGAGTCTTTGAGTTCATGCCCTTTCGTGACGGCATTTTTGATGCGGTAATGTGCGGCTACTCGCTTCGCGACGCAATCCGTCTGAGGCAGGCGATAGCAGAGATGCACAGGGTGCTCAGGGGAGGTGGAAGGCTGGTGATAGTGGACCTGGGCAAGCCTGACGGTTCGGTTCAGCGAAAACTCGTCTCTGTATATTTGAAATACTTTCTGGGCGTATCTGCTTACCTAGTCGCAGGAAAGGCAGGCTTGAAGTTCAGGACGCTTTACGGGACGTACTTGCGCTGGCCCAAAAACTCGGAGCTTGACGCAATGTTGAAAGAAAAGTTTTCAAAAGTGGAATTTGAAAAAGGAATGATGGGTGGTGCCGTCATCATCGCCGCTTACAAGTAGATCGCCATGAATCGCGCCGTCCTACTCGTCTCTGCTTGTGCCGTGATGGTTGGCATTTCATACGGAATGCATTCGCCCATAGTGCCAGTCTTTTCGAGGGACGAGCTTGCCGCAGATTACTCGCAGGTCGGCCTCATTGGAACCGTGAATTATCTCCCTTACATGTTTGCCCCGCTCTTTGTCGGGCTGATGCTTGACAGGATAAACAAGTCATACATACTTGCGGCCGGGATAATACTGAACATCTTCGCCATTTTCATGTTGTCAACTGCGCAGTCGGTTCCTGAAGTCATGCTGTTTCGCACGCTTGCAGGTGTCGCGCACGCGCTGTTCTGGCCATCGGCGGAAGTCTTGATTTCGACCAATTCTAACGCCGAGACGCGCATAAAGGGAATCGCGACCTTCACGGCCGCCTGGGTAATGGGCTTCATGGTAGGACCACTGATAGGCAAGCTGGTGCTTGATGCATTTGACTACAGGATGCTATTCCAGTTTTCCGCGATTGCAGTTGCCGCCGGGCTCGTGCCTGCTTTGCTACTGCGAGGGCACGGGCGGCCAGTCCAGCAGCCAGAAACGAGGCTGCAACCGGGCTCGCTGCTCCAGGTTGCCAGGGAAATGTCGTCATATCCCACCCTGACCACCGTTTTGCTGTACTATGCCGTCACCTTCGGAGTGGTGCTCGCGGTATACCCGGCATACATGAGAGAGGCATCGCTATCGAACCAGGACATCGAGATCCTGTTCTTCGTATTCGGGCTGTCAAGATTTGCAACGCTTTACTTTGTGCAAAAGATTTCTAGATTTGCCACTCTTGCTCTAGCTCTGGCCGTCGCGTTGACGGCGGTAGGGATGCTAATTTCGTTTGCCTCCACTTCATTCCTATCCTTTGCCATAGCCCTGGCTGTGATTGGTCTCGCAACCAGCATTTTCTACCCTGTCACATTCAATCTGGTAACCCGTAACACCCCGCCAGGAAAGGTGGGCCAAAAGCTGGGCGTCTATGAAACACTTTTTGGAGCCGGTTGGACCGCGGGGCCAATCGCGGTCGGCCTCTCGTCAGATGCATTTGGGTCCAGTGTTCCCTATCTGGCGCTATTTCTCATTGGCACTGCGCTGTCAGGCACGATAGCGCTCTTCAGAAGGAAATAGATCAGCGCAACACAGAGACTGCGCGGCCCTCTATTCTGATTTTTCCTTCGGCAATCAGCCTGACCGCCTCAGGATACAGCTCGTGTTCTTGCAGTAGAATTCTGTCTGACAGAGTTTCTTCGGTGTCAGCGTCTAGAACGGGCACCGCCTTCTGTAGAATCACGGGACCTGAATCGACTCCTTCATCAACAAAATGAACGGTGCAGCCGGTGACCTTGGCACCGTATTCGAGTGCCTGCCTTTGGGCGTGAAGCCCTGGGAACGACGGAAGCAGAGCCGGATGAATGTTTAGTATTCGCATCCTAAACGCCCTGACAAACTCGGGGCTTATTATCCTCATAAAGCCAGCAAGGCAGACAAGGCCGGTCTCTGGGACGACGCCATGCCGCTTCAATGCTTCAACCAGTTTCTGGTCATAGTCCCATCCCTTCAGGCTCTGACCAGGAATTACTTCGATCGGGACGCCATGCTTTTCGGAAGCCACCTTCAGGCCAGCTACATCAGGCTTGCTTGAAATCACAACGCGCGGCTTTACATTTCTTATCTTTTCTGATTTGATAGCTGTAAGGATGGCGTCCATGTTGCTGCCTCTTCCGGAAATCAGGATGCCAAGGTTCAGCACGACAGGCAATAGTCCACACCTATTCATAAATGTCGCTGGTTCGCATTTGATCGTGGGTTTATTGCAGCGTTTCCCGATCGCCAATATTCCGGGACTGGCTAAATGTTAAAATACGCACCGCAATCTAGGTTTGACAGCTCGGGATGGCTGCGCTTGTTTCACTGGGTCAGTCAGGAATATCTGTTCAATACAACGGCACCAAGATCCTGCTCGACCCATCGCGTTTAGAACAATGTGACTTTGCATTCGTGTCCCATGCCCATGTCGATCATCTCCATCGGCGCAGCAGGAAAATCGAGAACGGAACACAGGTGATTGCGTCGAGGGAGACTGCCACCATAGCCAAGGTCAGAGGATACGAACTTGCAAATTCTTTACAAGATCAGGATGGCTTTCGTCTTGTCGATACTGGCCACATCCTTGGTTCTCGCGGACTCTTGATTGAGGACCAGCTATTCTACACCGGCGATATCTCGATTCGCGAGCGGGCATTCATGAAGCCGGCAAGGCTACCTCGCGTCAAGACGCTGATAATAGAATCGACATTTGGCCGGCCGGAATACATCTTTCCCGCACTTTCAGAGGTAACCCACAAAACAAACAAGATAATCTCCGAGATGTACGACCTCGGTATACCTGTCATCCTTATGGGATACACGCTGGGCAAAGCTCAGCTTTTGACAAAGTTGTTTGGCCACTGGGATCCGATATACGTACACGACTC
>JANWIX010000080.1 GCA_025449675.1 Nitrososphaera sp.
AATCGAGTCGCCGCAGGATTCGGCAGTCCAGTAGTTTTTTTCTTCATTTTCTCTGCATTATTTGCAGATAATAGGGGGACTGTTCACTTCGTCATCACCCTGCAGCCTGACATACCACTGATCGAAGGATAAGAAATACTATTCTATGACGTGGACGCTGTGGAAGCCCGCCTTGCAACGCGGGCATGCTGAATGGACGCCCATGCAATCCATGCAAAAGTCTGCCGCATCCATGAATTCGCTGTCCTCTCCACGGTAAAAGCAGCTCTCGCAGAACCTTTTAGCCAAGCCTGCTACTGTTCGTAATCTGCTACCGATTCAATTTAACCCTTTGCCCTATTTCTTTTGTTTATTCGATTTTGGGGCCGTGCGAGGCTTGCTCCTTATCGCCTTCATCACCTTATCCCGGATCTTGACGGGATCGGTCTTTGAAGATGTGGAAAGGCAGAGAATTCCATCGTTCAGTGGAAAAGTCAGCAAGGTTACTTTCTCATGTTCAGTAATGCTGTAGCGGACCCTGCCAAGCCTGTCGCTATATTGCTGGAGCGCTGTCATGTTTGAAAGTGACTGTATATACATCTGCTGCTCGTCAGTCCCGTTCAAGAGCGGCTGGACCCCTTGCTGGAAGCCGCCCTCTATGACCTCACCCCTGCCGTTTACAATTCCGACAAAGCGTATGTTGCGATCAAGTTTAATGATCTGTTCGCAAAGGCCGCGACGATGCATGGTTCGTAGATGCCGGCAGGATTATAAATCGTTTACAGCTATTCCGAAATTCTCGTTCCCATGGAATGCCCGCTCTTGATGTGTGAAGAATAGTGCAGGCGCATCAGCTCGTTGATGTCTCCGTCGGAGAAATACTTTGTAGAATATCGCGCCAGAACTGTCTTGCAGTCGGAGCAGTATATCTCCTTGAAGGTCAACTGGTAGGCTTGCAGTCATCCAGGTTTTTATGCGTTGTTTTTCGCAGCATGCTTGTTGTCTACGAATCGCATCCTTGAGGCCTTGTAGTATATCACTTCACCTCTCCTTTCGATCACTGCTACCACCGCCTCCTTGCCCATCCTCTCTATCTGTTCCACCGCCTGCGCCAGCTCTTTTGCAGCCAGGTTTGTGCCTTCGTTTATCCCAAATACTACATACTTTGCGGGCTTTTTTTCCCACTCTCCGCGCTCATACACCCTAAAGTCGTTTCCGAATCCGAAGCCTTCCTTTGCAACATAGCCCCTGCTTCGCAGGTCGCGATAGACCAGGAATTTTGTCATCAGGTTCTTGTCGTGCTTTGACTGGATTTCAAAGAGCGAATCAAAGGTCATGTCCGGTCTGCCGTCAAGGATGAGTCTTTTTGTCTGCAGCAAATAGAGTGCCTCGTAAGGCTTGAGCACGTACTCAGTATCCTCTTTTTCCCCAAAACCCCGCGTGCGCAGCTCGTCCTGAAACTTTGTATCGTCAACGATGATATGTCTTCCGGTTCCGATCCTGGCTTCCATAACAGAAGCTGACTCCTCGGCTGCCCTTGGATCAGTGAATGGCTGCGCCGGAGGAGAAGATGACATAACGAATAAATCACAGCAAACTTCCACATTTAAGCATTCAATCTTAGTGTATCGAAATGAAGGGAGTTAATTATCGTGAAACGCGCGGGATGCCATACGTCAGGCGCGAGTACATCAAGGGCAAGCCGCAGATAAAAATTGCCAGGTTTTCATCTGGCCAGGCAGGCACCAATTATGATTACAAGGTAGAGCTTCTGGCTACTGAAAAGATCCAGATAAGGCACAATGCGCTAGAGGCCGCAAGGTTGGCTGCCAACAAGAGGATGGCCACTGCAGGCGAGATGAGTTTCTTCTCCATGCTAAAGGTCTATCCTCATGTGGTATTGAGAGAAAACAAGATGATTGCTACCGCAGGAGCCGACCGTCTTCAGGAAGGGATGAGAAGGGCATTTGGCAAGGCCACAGGCCTCGCTGCAAGGGTCAAGCCGGGTCAGGTTCTCCTTGAAGCCTTTGTTACGGCCGCAAACCTTCCTCTTGCAAAGGACGGGTTCAAAGTTGCCGGCAGCAAGTTGGGTTGCCCGACTGACGTTAGGATAACCACATTAAGAGAACAAGTGGTTGCAACTGACGACTAGATCTTTGCTATCAACGCCCTGATTCTATCAGAACTGCAAACGTCTGATTTGCCGCCAATGCTCTTGCAAATCATGGCGGCAATGTTATTTGCTTCAGAGTCTATCGCTTTGCCCACCGCAGAGTTTGCATCCGCTAGCGCTGCCCTGACCTTTGCATGATCCAGACCCTCCAGGAGCTGCGGGGAATAGCCCGAACCCGCCTGCATGAACTGTCCGTCGATGAGGAGAAACGGTATTATCTGGTCGGGGTTGAACGTATCGAGAATTTGGTAGTCCTTGTCATCAAGTTCCTGCAGCGGCTCAAAATTCCTGTCGGCAGTTTCGCGGCCAATGAACTCTATTAATTTGCTGTCATATTTTGCCCTGGCAAAGCTTAGCGTGGGGATGTTAAGGTATTTTTCGTCGTGGCCGGCACTAGAGTCTTCGACGATTCCCTCCCAGGTGCCGAACTTTGAAAGTGCAGCGACTATCGCCCATCGCTCCGCAGCACAATAAGGGCAGAATCCCGCGCCCATGAAAAAGACCAGCGACTTGCCAGTCTGCCTTTTCAGAGGCTCGTTACTGATGTGCATGAACTTGCCCAGGACTTTTTTCGGAATGAAGCCGCTCACGCACTTGATCCGCTGAGGTTGTTTTATTAGTCTTACCGCCCGGATGGCTAGCAGGCTTTTGGTTGTATTTTTTAACTTGTGACGACCTATCAATATCGATGGACGACGACAGTTACGGAGCATTATGTAACCGGGTATTTGGCGTCAGCAAGGGGATCGCGGCGGCAGGCCTAATCGTGGACAAGGAACACCTGGTCTACAAGACAAACGAGTCGTTTCAGCTGCCCGAAGACCGGGACAGGCTCAGACACATGCTGAAGCAATCCTACATCATGATTAACGAACCTTCGGCCAATGAGGATTTCTTTGGAAAGGTGCGCTACGTAATGATCCACCATGAAACCTATGACGTCTTTTTGTTCAAAATCGCATCAGACCCACTAAAGATACTGGCCGTCGTGGCCAATCCTAGGCAGTACGACCACACGGAGCTTGTAGAAGCTATCACGTACGAACTGCTGTCGCTCTAGAAAAAATTGGCTCGATAGGATAATCCTGTCAGATACTGCTTTCGCACGTTGTTGGGTGGCTCGTCCTGTTAGAAATAATAAGCCCTGCAATTTCTATGCAACCTGATCTAGTCTGCAGACCATTTCTGATCTAGACAATTCGCAATTTGACGGCAAACGGGTACTGGTGAGGGTCGACTTTAACGTCAGCATAAACAACGGAACAGTCGGCGAGGACTATCGAATTCGCATGACGCTTCCCACCATCGAATACCTCACGAGCAGGGGAGCCAAGGTAATACTTGCATCTCACCTGGGGCGTCCCGAGGCTCGCGAAGCCAAGTTTTCACTTGCACCTGTCGCAAAACGGCTTTCCGAAATAGTCGGCAAGTTGAGGCCGCCGATCAGGTTTGTTGATGACTGTGTTGGCCCGGCGGTGCAAGACGAAATAGCCAAGATGGAAGCCGGCGATATATTGCTGCTGGAGAATCTGCGCTTCTACAAGGAGGAAGAGAAAAATGATCCGGAATTCAGCAAGAACCTTGCTTCGCTTGCGGACATTTATGTCAACGATGCCTTTAGCACCTCCCACAGAAAGCACTCTTCTACCTACGGCGCGGCGACTTTGTTTGATACGCGGCTAGCAGGCTTTAATCTAAGCAAGGAGGTGCAATACCTCACCATGATAAGGGATAAACCCGTCAAGCCGTTCACGCTTGTAGTTGGAGGAGTGAAAATAAAGGACAAGATAGCAGCTCTTGAGCACCTGGTTCCAAAAGCCGATAAGGTCATGATAGGAGGAGCAGCGGCATATACGTTCCTAAAGGCAAAGGGCTTCAAGACCGGGAATTCGATGATAGATGAGGAGCGCCTCCCCTGGGCTACCAGGGCGCTCTCGACTTATGGTGACAAGATAATGCTTCCATCTGATCATATTGCCGCCCATTCTCCAGCTGACACATCAGTGACAATGGTAAAAGGGGACATCCCCGATGGCATGTCCGGCTACGACATTGGCAATGAAACCATAGAAAGATATTCTGCCGAAGTCGGCGGCAAGGGAGGTGGTACCGTGTTCTGGAATGGACCTATGGGAATGTTCGAGAGAAGGGCATTCTCTAACGGCACCATAAATATTGCAAAGAGCATGGCGCTTGCATTTTGGCGCGGATCAAAGACTCTGATCGGTGGAGGAGACACCCTTGAAGCGATGAAGAGATCAGGCGTGGCAGAAAACGAGGTGAGTCACGTTTCTACTGGAGGAGGAGCCACCCTGAGGTACCTGGCGGGAGATGTGATGCCAGGCGTCACGGTGCTCAACGCGCGCTAGGCCTTTGGCAAGGATGGCACCAACTCTCTTCCCCTTGGAAACAGCTCTCTTTTCAGAAGGTCCCATTCCACAGATATCCTTCCGGGCCCAGTTATCATCAGACTGACCGCAATTGTCAGGAGCAAAACATCGACTTCAAAGCCTCCGACAAATCCTCGAGAGAGTTTCACTACAATAGTTGTGCATGTCATGAACACGATAAAGAATCCTGCAGTAATCCTCGTAAGCACGCCAAGCAGGATAGCGATGGCGCCGCCTATCTCCAAAACTGCGACAACAAAAGCCGCTTCCGGCGGAAGGCCGAGACTTCCAACGAACCCCTGAACCCTATCAAATTCAGAAAGGCTTGGCACACGATGCGCAAGATAAGTTATCGCAAGTACAATGCGAATCGGGAAAGGTCCGAATTGAATCAGTCTTAAGGGATTCATCACGCTATTTTCTGGACTGAGGGAAATTTAAGCGAATTGATTGCTATCTACACGACATTGACCCGTACAGCCTTCATCACCGAAATTTCGTCATTGCCAGCACCCAGCATTATCACGTACTGACCCTGAGTAACGGCTTCTGAAGGAGAGAATGTGTATGAAATCGTCTTTGACCCGCCGCTGGCGATTGAAACCGATTCTTCGCTGAATATTCCTCCTGCGTTTCCAAGCATGCCTGTTGGGGTGAGCGTGCTGGCAGCCATCATCCTGCCTGCAAAGTCAAGCGAGCCAGTCATGTCCACTTTAATCTCTACTACGCCACCGCGTGCGACTGTAACTGACTCTGGGACACTGACAGATATCGGCACCTGCTTGTTTGCATCGACGCGCCCCACCTTGTTTTGCGTCCATTCAGTAAACCACACCTGTCCATTCTCTCCTGATGAAAACTGCAATCCATTGGAGAGGCCGCAGGTCGTAGATCCTGGAAGGCACCCAGCCGCCCAGTAGCCGTTCTGTGATGGTATCCAGTATTCAGTCAGAACTAGCTCCTCAGGGTCAAACCTCGCCATCTTGTTGCCCGTGTGCTGATTAAACCATAATGCTCCGTCGTCAGGGCTCGTCTCTATCCAGTAGGGCAGGGTATACGCGTTAGGCGGCGTGGTTCCACCGTAAATCCTAGGAGAAGCAACGGACGTAACGAATTTTGTTATTTCGCCGTTGACGTTATCATATCTGAAGAATATGCTTGTGCCGTGATCTGTCACCCATAGGTTTCCTAACGCGTCTGTGGTCATCCCCACCGGTGATGAAAGGTCGCTGGGGAGATCCACTATTTTTTCGACTCTGCCGGCATCCAGATCGTATTTGAAGAGCTGCCCCTTCTGCTGGAAAGCGAGCAGTGACACCCATACGTCGTTGTTTATCTCATCCACAACAAGTGAACCGGTGGTTATCCGGTTGCTTTCAATGCCCTGGAAGCCATCGAGCGGCAGGGTGATCTCTGTAATGCCTTCGGAAGTGCCGTTCTTCATTGCTGAAATATCGCCGACAAAGATCGAGCGGGACTGCACCCCGATAAAGTAAATGTTTCCATTAGAATCAAAGTCTATGCCAGCCGGCAGGTTCGCAGGGACGCTAAATACCTCAAAGGTCTGCGAGGACTTGTTAAACTTCCATAACGCCTTTTGCCGTTCATCGGTGAACCAGATATTTCCACTGCCATCAGCCCTGGCTGCCCAGGACATAGAGAATGAAGTGGGAGCTGATCGCGCCGGCCATGATGGGATCTGATTTTCTTTTTCAAACTTGGCCTCGGCTGTATTGTAGCTTCCGAGCAAGCCTTCCTTTGTCGACACATACCAAACCTGATTGCCATCTACTTCTACTGCCAGTGGCATTTCGCATTCTGAGGGAAGCCGGAACTCGCTTACGTACGCCGTAGAATGCACCTGATCTTCAGAGCCGCAGAACCTAGCTTGGAAATCCCGTATGGCCTTAATCCTTTGTTCCTCAGCCGGATCCGTAGCTGGCGTGCTTCGGGCAAACAGCGCCACCGAAACCGCGGCAACGGCCAGAACGCCTATCATGGCGTATGCTATGATTTTTTTTGAAGATCCAGAAGACTTGGTCACTGCCTTTCGTTTTCTGGCCAATGATCAAAATCCGTTTTTCCACCATATATCTCTTGTCGGCTCATCCGCATTCGCGAATGGTGGCATAGACAGAAATAGTCTTTCAGATGTTAATTGGCTGTTTGACAAGAGAGGAGGTAAGTACATCCTCTGACCGGCCTGGACTGGCGGGCTACCTTTCGGTACTGTTCGCTGCCGCACTTTTCGGCTCTGTGTTCACGGTTGCAAAGATTCCGCTTTCCAGCGTTGACCCGCTTGCCCTGTCGGCCGTTGTATATACCATATCAGGGCTCGCGCTGATTCCTTTTGCAAAGGCCTCGTTCCGGATGGATTCCAGGAGGGACTATGGGATTCTGCTGCTGATAACCGGGCTTGGAGCGGTAGGCGCGCCGGTGCTTCTTTTGTACGGTCTACTGCAGACGGATGCGTCGGATGCTTCCATCCTGACCAATGGCGAAGTGATCTTTACTATATTGCTGTCTGCCATATTCTTTGGCGAGAAGCCAAAAGGCAGACTTGGCGTGTTCGCGGTCGGGCTTGTTATCGTAGGTCTTTTCATGGCCACAACCGACATGAAGGCGTCGGAGACGATCCTCCAGTTCAATGCCGGCAACCTAATGATTCTTGGATCGATGTTCCTGTGGGCAATAGACAATAACCTGAGCAGGCGGCTGACTGCACGGGTTAATCCAGCCAAGATAGCTATGCTCAAGTCGCTTCTGGGGGGCCTAATTCTGCTTGCCGCCGCAGTCGCACTGGGCAAGGGTTCAGCGCTAACGGTAATTCCTGCTGACCTCTGGCTGATTATTATCGGAATGTCGGTCTCTGGATTTGGTGGAGCTCTATTACTATTCCTCCATGGGATCAAGCGCATAGGCACGGTCAGGACAATGGCAGTGTTTTCACTGACACCAGTTTTCGGGATAGTCATTGCGGCACTAGTGCTTGGAGAATCGATAACCATATTCCAAGGTATTGCGACTGCGATAATTATCGCCGGGATATTGCTAGTGAGCCGTCACTAGAGCAGCTTTAGGTCCCTGGTGACTTTGTCTATGAGCTCAGAGGGCGCGGGGCCTATCCCGATGCATGTGGAAGTTCCCGCCGGAATTTGCGTCAGGCCGGCGTCCTGAACCTGCACGACTGGCAATTTGAGACTCTCGGCGCGCTTTCTTACCTCAATTAGCTCGTCCAGGCTCCTTACCTTCACGACCACCTTTGCCTGACTCCGGTTGAACCAGTATTCAAACCAGTCCGGTTTTTTCTGTCTTGTTTTGTCTGCAGCCATTACGGCGGCGTGCGCCACTTGAGCCGCTATTTTTCCGGTTCCCATGCCGAGGTCCCGCCTGACCACGATTACCTGCTTGAAATCCACTGTGCCTATAGTTTAATTAACAGAGTGAAAAATACATTGCTGGTCTTTTGGCTTATGCGCAGTTTTGACGCGATTGTCGCGGGAGGCAGCATTTCTGGTCTCCTTGCGGCGCGTGAAATAGCGGCCGGCGGCTCTTCAGTAGTTGTTCTTGAAGAAGATGCAGAGATCGGAACGCCGGAACATTGCGGCGGGCTCGTAAGCATCAGTGGCATTGCAAATCTTGGGATCATGCCGGATTCCTCTTCCATTGAAAATGACAGGATAAAGCACGCGAGGATTCTGTCGCCCTCAAGCGGCTTTGACATCAGCGCGGAAAAGCAAAAAGTAATGGTTCTTGACAGGCGAGCACTGGACAAACAAGTTGCGTTCCAGGCGCAGAAACTTGGCGCTGAGATAAGAGTAAAGTGCTCCATGAAATCGTTTGAAAGGAAAGGCGAAGCATACCATGTCAAGACGTCTGATGGCGATCTTGACTGCAAATATTTTGTAGACGCAAGAGGTGTGGCTTCGATAATCGGCAAGAACCGCGAAGGTGTCCTGCAGTCAGCTCAGTACGAAGTCTATGCACCTTGGATCGAACGGGACACGATTGAAGTCGCCTTTGACAATCATTTGTACCCTGGATTTTTCGCCTGGATAATCCCGACGCGTCAGGGAAGCGGCAAAGTGGGAGTAGCTGGAAAAGGCATCAATGCCGCCAGCGCGTTGAATTCCTACATGGACAGCAAGGGAGCCAAGTATTCCATTATACGCAAGGTATACGCTCCCATATGGGTAGACGGACCGATTGAGAATTTCGCCTCTGACAGGACGGTCATTGTCGGCGATGCCGCGGGGCAGAGCAAGCCTACCACGGCTGGCGGCATCTACACCTGTGGAATGGGCGGGGTCCTCGCTGGAAGAGCAGTAGCCAGTGCTGTTAGTGACAACGGAACCGGTCTGGCCAAATATGAGGAAGGATGGAGAACCATGTTTGGATCAGAGTTTGAGAAGATGCTGCTGGCAAGGCGGCTTTTGGAAAGACTTGACAACAAGGCAATAGGTGAATTATTTGCTGCCATACCGAAGGACAAGGTAGAGGAGGCGTCTGCCACCGGTGACTTTGATTTCCACTCTGCGGCCCTTGCCAAGATTCTGGGAGCAAAAAGCGCGGTGAAAATGGTAAAGGCATTGCTTGGAAACGAGATAAGACGCTGGATTGACATTTAGGCAGGACATGAATCTGGTAGTGCAAAATACGAAGTGATCATGCCCCAGGGGGTCTAAATTTTCGAGTCGAATATACCCGGCCGTCTCTCGCTGCGTCAAATGATCGTGTCTAGTAGACGTGTCCACTAGAAGAAATAACCCACTTTAGGCAACTTTATCTAAGAGCGTCATTAATAGGTAAATAACGTAATACCCCACCCTTCCGCGGGCCAGTCGTCGCCTTAAAGCTATACCCGCGCTGCGACGACTGCAACCCGCGGTTTTTTGGTTGTCTTCATTGTCATTTTTGGTTACGCATACGATACGAAAGCCATAACAGATAATGACATGATCATTGTTGTTTTGGAGTGTTTGCTGCTATTACCTCTATTGGCTTTGGCGTACTTGGGCAAGAGAGACGAGTCGAAAAAACTGCGCCAAAAAACCTGAATAATCGCATAACACAATTCATGATCAGCTATTCAAGCGTCACATTGCTTATCAGCAAAAATGCGGTCACGCACTTAGACACACTGATTGTTCGTCTACGAACGGGGCCGCCGACGTTACCGCACACCAACGGCGGTACCCGTTTGTTTCAGAGCATTCTAACCCGCCCAAATTAGGCTGACGATACTAGCGGTCTTGATGCCTCGCGTTCTTTTCTAATAACGCTATCATAGTTTAAAGGTGGCGTCATGTCACGACATCACATGTCGTCAGACGAATCAAATGTAAACAACCTTAATGCGAGAATCAGAAGCCTCGAAAACCAACTTAATTCGAAGGTCAGCACCGAGTACGCCGACGCCGTTAGAAAAGCCAACGAAACCTTGAAAGAAATGGCCAGCAAAACCCGAAGCTATTACACACGGTTAGCAAGTGAAGCTGTCGAAAAAGCTGAACAGGCTATGAAAACAAACGATACTCTCAGCGCCATGACTCACAAGATGTCCGCTGACGTGTACCTATCTCTGGCTAGGCAATTCTGATTTCTCATGGCTCTTCAACTTCAACATAGCATTATCCGACGAACTTGACGGGGATAGAATTTGCAGTCGCCAGACGCAGACTATGTGGAGCCCATCGTTAAATAGAACTTCAGAATAGTCCACCGATTCTGGTTCCGTTCCCGATCAGCTAATTGGTTCGTTGTAAATCTATTTTGATAAACTATAAATTCGGTTGATCCAAGAGAGAGCGTGTATGTCCAAGCCATTGCAATTACCAGTCTGCTCGTCATGCAGCAGACCAATTATGCCTAATGATGAGTGTGTGAAGTATTATTGCCCGAGCTGCGGATATGTCCTTCTGTGGCGATGCGAAAGCTGCCGCGAATTTGCAAGGGCATACAAATGCGTTGGATGCGGTTTCGAGGGGCCTTAACAATGGCGCGACTTGTTGCGAGAATAAGAATACTTCCCGCGGAAGCAGAGTCAGATCTCGACTCGGTTCTCAAGACCATCAAGACCTCCATGCCGGAGGGAATGGAAATGAAGGGCCATGCAATGGAACCAATAGCCTATGGCCTAAAGGCAATAGTTGGCGACTTTCTGCTTGAAGATGCTGAAGGACAGATGGACAAGCTGGAAGACTCGATCAAGCAAGTAGAGGGCGTCGGAGAGATCGAAGTAATGAACATCAGCAGGCAGTCGGTAAAGATGAAGTAAGGCTACCATGCCAGGTGCTTTTGATTGAAAAAGACGCGTTCTGGAGGCGACGAACCTTCGCCGATTCAGCTGCGAGTAGCCGAAGCCAAGCACCGAGACGTTGGCAAGAGAAGGGCCAGAATAGATCCTCATCACATGGAGCATGCAGGAATCCAGCCCGGAGAGGTCGTCGAGCTCGTTGGAAAGCGCGCCACCGCGGTTACTGCCTGGCCGGCTGACGAAGAGGAAAAAGAGAACGACATTATCAGGATAGACGGCCAGACCAGAAATAATGCCGGCGTGGGCATCAACGATCTGCTGAACCTGAAAAAGATTGACTGCAAGCAGGCCAAGAACGTGACCCTGATGCCGCTTGGTGACACGAGCATTACGGTTGACAAGGAATTTTGCGATTTTGTAAAGAACAGACTAAAGGGCTTCCCGGTAAACGAGGGCGACGAGATCTCTGTTGTCATCCTGGGCAACCAGATGGACTTTAAGATCGAAAAAGTCGCCCCGAAATCAATCGCGAGGATAGAGAGGTCCACTAGGCTTTCCATCATGGCGGAAACGACTAGTGACCGAAAACCCCGCGTGACTTATGAAGAAATAGGCGGCATGAAGGAGCAGATAAAGCGCTTGCGCGAAATAGTCGAGCTGCCGATGAGGCACCCGGAGGTATTTGCCAAGCTGGGCATAGAGCCCCACAGCGGGATACTGATGTACGGCTCGCCGGGCTGTGGCAAGACACTGATTGCAAAGGCGCTTGCATCGGAATCAGAAGCCAACTTTTTCATAATAAACGGTCCCGAGATCATGAACAAGTATTATGGCGAGACAGAGGCCAGACTGCGCGACATCTTTAAGGAGGCGCGCGAGTCGTCGCCCTCCATAGTATTCATCGACGAAATAGACGCGATTGCGCCAAAGAGAGAGGAGGCATTTGGAGACGTCGAAAAGAGAGTTGTCGCCCAGCTGCTGGCTCTGATGGACGGCATGTCAGACAGAGGTCAGGTGATAGTTTTGGGGGCAACCAACAGGCCCGAGAGCCTCGATCCTGCACTTAGACGGCCCGGCAGATTTGACAGGGAAATTGAAATCGGCGTTCCAAACGTTGAAGGCAGATTGGAAATACTACAGATCCATACCCGCGGGATGCCGCTCTCTGAGGAGATGAATCTCCAGGAATTGGCTTCCGAACTGCATGGGTATACGGGGGCAGATATCAAGGCGCTGTGCAGAGAAGCTGCGATGAAGGCGCTCAGGAGGTATCTGCCAGAGATCGACTTGGAGGGAGACAAGATATCCCCGGAAATACTAGAGAGCATGGTGATTTCCACGAGGGACTTTAAGGAAGGAATGAAGGAGATAATTCCCACCGCAATGCGCGAGTTCTATGTCGAAGTTGCGCGGGTAAAGTGGAATGACGTTGGCGGATTGTATGAAGCAAAGCGCACCCTCCACGACAACCTGATAACGTCAATAAGGGAACCGGAAAAATTCGCAAAGATGGGAATAAAGCCTCCCCGCGGTGCACTGCTCTACGGCCCGCCGGGAACCGGCAAGACGCTGCTGGCAAAGGCGCTTGCGACAGAGAGCAGCGCAAATATCGTAGTCGTCAGGGGGCCGGAAGTGCTGTCAAAGTGGGTGGGCGAGTCGGAGAAAGCAATTAGAGAGATCTTTAGAAAGGCAAAGGCGTCCTCTCCTTGCATCGTAGTTTTTGATGAGCTTGACTCTCTCGCGCGGCCAAGGGGCCAGGACGACGACATGTCGGGCAACGAGCGTGTGTTGAGCCAGATGCTAACAGAGATGGATGACGCGGGACGCGCGGGAGTGGTGGTTGTAGGCATAACGAACAGACCTGACCTGATTGATACTTCCCTCCTGCGCCCGGGCCGGCTGGACTTGATAATCTATGTCGGCCCGCCAGACGACAAGGCGCGCCAGGAAATCCTGCGGATAATTACCCAGCCGATGCCGCTTGCAGAAGATATCAATTTGGCAAGTATCGCCCAATCCACAAAGAGCTTTAGCGGCGCAGACCTCGTATCTTTGTGCAGAGAAGCGGCCGTGAACGCCATGCAGGTAAAGTCAGACATTGTATCAAACTCGGACTTTGTGAAGGCAATAAGGCACGTCAGGCCGTCCATAACCAAGGACGTGGAGGACTGGTACGAGTCGGTCCGGAAAAATATCACATATGCAATGCCAAAGCAGCTGGACAAGACCTTCTACGGTTGATGGTAATGAAGTATCCAATAAGAAACCTAGTGTATGAGAAAATAAAGCAGGCAGGCAATATGACTGATTCCGACCTGATGAACGCCCTTACTAAGGAGGGCGTAACGCTGGCCGAATCGGATTTCAACAAGACCCTTCTGGACCTGGAAATCTACGGGCTGGTCAGGGTCTCGTGGCTGACAAAGGAAAAACGAAGGATCGAGCTGGTAGCCGATTCTACGTCATCCTAGCCGATCAACATTGATGCGGGCAGCGGATAGTAGAACAGAGCGTCAAGTGCCAGTGCGATAAATATTACGACCAGATAGGGGGCCGTAACCTTGTATGCTTTCCATGCGAACTCGGGCGTAGGGTTCTTGGTCAGTTTGTAGTGGTACGCAAGCATGAGGGATCCGGATGCCGCCGCCACTGCCATGTACAGCAATCCCAGACCAAAGAAGGAAAGTGCGATTGAATAAGGAAGTAAAATGGCGGTGTTGACAAGGATGTATCCGGCGGTCCTCTGGTTGCCAATCAGCACCGGCAGCATTGGGACTCGCACGCTGGCATATTCTTCCCTTGCCCTGATGGCCAGACACCAAAAGTGGGGTGGAGTCCACATGAAAACGAGCCATCCGACAAGAAATCCCAGCAGATCTATCGAGCCGGTGGTTGTCGCCCACCCTGCCATCGATGCCGCGCTCCCTGCGAATCCGCCGATCACAATGTTGGATGCGTTGTTTCTCTTGAGCCATGCGGTGTATACTATGACGTAAAAGAAAATGCCCAGAGCTATCATGCCTGTCGCGACAGGGTTCAAGGTGAACCAGGCAATTGCCACGGACGCCGCGCTTATCGCCAGCCCGTAAACAAAGACGCTTTTTGGAGAGAGTCTGCCAGCCGGTATCGGTCTTTTGGCGGTCCTCTCCATTATCTTGTCAATGTCCCTGTCATAATAGTGATTGAGAGCACTTGCACCCATAGACGCAAGAGCCCCGGCCAGAGTCAGAAATCCAAGATTCCAGGCAGTTGTGTCCCATGCTACTGCTGGCGTCGCATCAAATCTTGTAGCCGCAAGAAGCGAAGTCACTGCCGTGATAACCAGAACCACCACTATTCTCGGCTTAGAGACCTCGACGTAATCGCGCGCAGTCACAGAAGCGTTTGCCTCGGGAGAGCTTGGCTAGGCTTGCATTTAATTTATTCGTTCTATCAGCATCAATGAATAAAATGTTTCAAACTAGATACCTGCATGCTGAAAAATGTCAAGATCTTGCGTTTTAGCATCGCATGCTCTGCCGCAGAAAGTCCGCATTTGCATGCTGTGCCGTTCTTGTCCAGTTTATGGCTTTCAGCTACATTGCATATTTTTGCTATTTTGTTTCGCGCCTGGCCAAAATCGTACACTTCGCCGATCCTGTGGGTGTGCTCTAACATGTCCAGCAGGTTTACTGTAGTCAGCCACGCATCCCAGACCGTGTCGTCTTCACTGACCTCGAAAAGCTCTGACACGGACATTCCTGCCAACCCGTAAGGGTACTCTGTTTTAAGACAACTAATCAACTAATATGAACCCGGCAGGGGAGACGAATTATGCTCTTCTGGTGGCTCGGTCCGCCCGAGATAGCTATTTCTTCGTCACTAGCTGAAGTCTTTCTTGAGAAGCCGGAATGTAATCGGAAAGTATTACATACATGAGATTAACTTTCACTCCGAGAAACAATTCCTAAATGAAGACTTGCGTAATGTGTGGCGATACCATCTATTCTGAAAGCGATGAGCCTATGTGTTTCCGCTGCAAGCAAAGCGGTGCCCATGTCAGGCTGGAGATTTATGATCGGCCTGATGCCTCCACCGAACCCGTGCAAGGATTTTCGGACGCCTTTTTGGGCAAGATGAACTACAAGTCCATGAGGCGATCTAACATCAAGCGTGGTAATTTCTAGAGGATCGACAATTCTAGCGCCCAGCTCGGACCCCCAGGCGCGGCTGACAGTTGAATCTCGCAGTATCTAGAAAACTAGAAACGATTAAGTATGCGGAAACAGCCCAGCATATCGTATCTAGAAATGAGTGACTGGGATCTCCTGACCCCGGGCATAGGTCTTACTTCTATAGGCATTGTCGGTGTCGG
>JANWIX010000081.1 GCA_025449675.1 Nitrososphaera sp.
AGAAAAAGGCAAGTACGTCAAGGTGAAAAGCTGGGAGAACAGGGAATCGGCAAAGAAAAAGATCTCTGAAGCGCTTGAAAGGTACAAGAAAGAAAAATAATCAGAGCGCCTTGAACTGGTCGCTCCACCTCATGTAGGCCCTTATCATATCGACGCTGACGCTGGGCTTGCGCATCTTTAGCATTTCCCTAAAATCCGCTGCTATGATGGGCCTGGGGTTGGTGCCTGCGTCCATCGCCTTCCCACTTTCGAAAAGCTCGTTGACGACTCTCAGCTGGACTGACTGGCAGATGTCCTTGATGTCGCTAGCGCTGTAGCCGTCCGTTACCTTGCCCAGCTCATCTACTTTCAGCGCACCTTCAACGTTTAGCGGGCGGGTGTACTGGCCGAACAGGTTTGTCCTCGAAGCATTGTCGGGAAGAGTGACGTAGATTCGCTTCTGGAACCTTCGCAGGAACCCTGCTTCAAGGCTCCAGGGCTTGTTGGTGGCACCGATGACGTAAAGCTGCGATTCCTTCGACTTGCCATTAATGCCGTCCATCTCTGTAAGGAACTGGTTCTTTACTCTTACTTCTCCGCCTACTTCGCTGTTGCGCGTTCCAAGGAGTGAATCGATCTCGTCAATGAATAGCAATACCGGCACGCCTTCGTTGTCATTCAGATTTCGAGCCAGCTTGAAAAGCTTCGAGATGTTCTTCTCGGCCTCGCCAAGCCATTTGCTCATCATCGACGCGGCGTCAACATTGATAAAGTAACCATCGATCTCGGCAGCGGCTGCGGCAGCCAGCAGAGTCTTTCCACATCCCGGGGGTCCGTATAACAGGATACCTCTGGGCCACCCAAGTGGGAACAGATCCGCCCTTTTCATGGGATAGACTATGGATTCGCGTATAGCCCTCTTCGCATCTTCCAAACCAATCACCTCGTTCCAGCTCACGTTTGGCTTCTCCTTCATGACAAGATCGTCGAAATCGGCCTTGAGAGTCTCGACACTGCCGGATTTGGCCGAAGCGCCCGATGGCTTGTTGGCGTGACCATTGGAAGGCTCGTTTCTTGCGGCGATGTTGTCTATCTGGGACGGTGACGACCCTTCCTCCTCCAGGCCGTGGGAGATCTGGAGCGCCTTTATCCTGTTCTGGTAAGCAGTGGCCCTCTCCATGTAGACCTTGTTTAGCTTGTAATCTGGATAGATGTGAACGAGCTTTAGAAGCGCCTCTATTGCGCGCTGATACGATTGGATGGCCATTCCCCTTGATCCCTGAGAATCAAGTCTTATAGCTTCAGCTGCATACTTGCTAGCGCTATTCTCTAGTTCCTGTGGTGCGAGACTCATAATACAGTTCAAGCCAGAATTGGCTCTAGATTTGAATTACCCGAGTGTAAATCTATGTTGCCTAGCAAACGAAATAATTTGAACCTGTCAGATGGCAACGCGTTCTTCGATCTCTTGCATGTGCTTGGGCTCGCGTTGTGGAACGGCCACCTCTTTCTGCCCTTCAACCTTGTTCGCCAAGGACTGCTTTCTTTCATTGATATCTATGGGTTGCTGGGCGAGAACTGATAGTTCGACCTCTTGCCTTATCTCTGTTGGAGTTTCAGGCGTTATCCCCGCTATCGCGTCATGTATTTCAGATAGCGCTGCTTCTGCAACTGGCACGAGCTCTTGCAAGTCATGCTTTATCTCGCCAAACGACGTGGAAGCGCTGTCAATTATCCGAATAAATTCTTCAAGAAATCGCGCCGACTCTGCCTTCAGTGTCAATTCATTTAGGATCATCTCACCATTCTTCACGAGGACCAATATCCGCGTGAGCTCCTGGCAACTCTCGGCCCTGCCGCCGTTTCCCATCGTATGGCTGATTCTTGATTCAAGGTTTGAGCGCAATACATTCATGGCTGTTGCATTTCGCTGCAGTCCAGCAAGCACAGCAATCGCTCGCTCCTTCATCGTAGCGCCCCTCCTAAACAACAAGGTGTACCGCGGAGGTATGGGGAAAACGGCGAAAAACCGAACAGTCAAAAGTTGTTGCGCAGTTTATCAGCTACTTGCCCAGCTAGGCGCGTTTATGCCAGCTAGGCAAGTTCTGCAGAGGAAATTACGCCGGGAAGATCAGGGATCCCAGGGAACTCTTCCTTCATCTTTTGTTCAACCACGCCTGATGCCTCGTCAATAAGCCGAACGGCCTCTTCATTTGCAGTCTCGAAATTAATCGTGTAGCCTCCAACCTGCCCTGCATCGACGAGGATGCCACTCAGGAGCTCAGATATGACGCCCAGCTCTTCTTCCATTTCAGGCACAAGAGGTGTCAGGGAAGACCTGAGGCTTTTGACCACCGCCATTGCCGGGCTCAACACTATCACCAAGTCTCCGAAATCCTCAGCCGACGACAGCCTACCCTCAATTTTTTCGAGTGCTACCCTGGCAAGAAATACGACCCTGCTCACCTGTCTTGCCTTTGCAAGATCTGACGAGAGGATGGTGGAATACTGCGCATCGCTCGCTTTGATCGAGGTCACCAGCTTGTGGAATATCTCTTCGTCTTTGTTCCTTAGTGCTTTGTGCATCTCATCGAGGCGTGACACAGTCAGCTGAACTTTTTTTCCTACTGCGTCAAGCCTCGGTTTTAGCGGCCCCCCAGGCTTTGGCAGCGAGGCTTTATCATTATCATCCAGTATTGACTCGGACTTTACCCATCTTGAATTCATAGTGATTCCGGGTTTGCTGTGCTTGAAATAATACCTGTCATGTGCAGGTAGCCTGTGTAACTGCGGTAACAGTAAGAGACGGTAACAGCTTGACATTTTTTCGAACTTTGACGAAATCTATTTGACCTATCGTTTTACCTTTAATTTTCAATTTCTGAATACGTGCCTAACACTAAATCAGCTTATGACAACGATCTTCCGGGAAGTCTCGAGGAATTCGGACTCTCAAAGTATGAAGCCAGGGCCTACCTGACAATAATAGGAAAAGGATCGCTTGCCGCAAGCGAGATCGCCTACTACGCCAACCTGCCACGCACAAAAGTTTACCAGACCATAAAAAAACTAGAAAAGAAGCGACTTGCAGTGATTTCGCAGCAAAAGCCGCTCATCTGCAGTGCAATCCCTCCTGAAGAGGCATTTGTGGAACTGCTAAGGCTACATGAGCGGCGAGTGAAGAACATGAAAAAGATTATCGATCAGCTGCAAAAGCTAAACGATGAAGGCCAGCGCCCCAAAGGGTCTGAAGAGCGCCGGTATTTCATACTCGATCCCAATTCGACATTGGAAAAGGTCTCCAGCCTGATAGGAAATTCCAGGTCAGCTGTCATCGGAATTCTCGATCCTTGGGGCCTCCGGCTCTTGTCGCAGTGCAGATCCTCGTTGGTACGGGCAATTACGAATAGCTCCAAGGTCAGGATAATTGTCGGCCCGGATTGCATAGGCAGCGAGAACCTTTCTACTCTGATCGAGGGGATCGATCTAAGGGTGGCTGCCGAGGGATCTGTTTCGTCGAATCTTTTGATTGTTGACTCAACCCACCTGGTTTCGATAGACAGCAACAATGGCAGGGCAGCTCTTTTTTCATCGGCCGATTCGCTAGGCGTTATGCAAACAAAGAACTTTGAGCAGGAATGGGAGAGGGCCATGGAAATGAATAACATCAGCCAAGTCGAACCGTCGCTTGCGAAAAAGGCCATCGAACTAGCAAGGATTGTTGAAAATGGGCTTGGGGCCAGGATGCTCGAGTATGCGATGTCTGGGAGCAACAGCGAAATTCCTGCCGAACTGGTAGACTTGATAGACAAAAAGCACGGACTCAAAATTAGCAGTATGAGTCCACTGGAAGTCATTGACCTAGTTGACTCTGCCCTTCGCATCACCTGCCTTGGCGGCCTGAAACATGACAAGACCAACAATATACTGAGCCTGCAATCAAAGATGGACCGAAAACACCCGCTGCCCTGGGCGCTGGTACTCGCGTCGTACTTCAAACACGCGGGCAATGATCCCAGAATAATGCAGCCCAATGGCAAAGGAGCACAACTCGTCCACCTTCGGCTCGCCACTTCCATATCAACATGAATTAAATAGAGAATAGAGCCAATATCCGATTGCTTGCGAGCCATAACCATCGCAGCCATAGCTGCGGCTGCTGCCGTCGGAATCGCATCTGCTGCGTTCATGCTTTATGCGCCAGGTGCTACAGAGGCGGACGTTGGCGATCCACCCGCCACCGCCGACAACAGGTCAAATATCAGCATTCCACCGGCGGTTGATAGCTACAAGCAGATCAATGTAACAGTTAACGGCATTCACCTAGTCACTGACATTGCATCGACTGGCGACCAGAGATCGAAAGGGCTGTCAGTGAAAGACGATCTCAAAGAGAACGAAGCGATGCTATTTGTCTTCTCAAAGGAGAGTGAACATGGATTCTACATGAAAGGGATGAAATTCCCGATAGACATCATATGGCTCGATAGCAACAGGGAGGTCGTCCATATTGAGCACAGCCTCGAGCCATGCGGCCCTGATTCGTGTCCTACATACAGGCCAGACGGTGAGGCGCTTTATGTGCTGGAGACAGTCGCAGGATTTGCCATAAAGTATGATGTGGTCGAAGGGACGCTAGTAGAGTTTGATCCCAGCCTACTATGAAAGAGTGGTTCCTGGAACAAGCGGCTGCAGGAATCAACCACCACGTTTCCGATCAGCTCTCAACTACCATATCTCCGCATTCTATCCTGAGGATGCTGTCGTCGCTGACTTTCCTTGGCCGCCCTCTGATGCTACAACAGATGTTTTCTCAACCGGCGACTGCCTTCTCCGGGGATTGCGTGAATGACTTCGTTTACTCCGGCAACTTCCTTGGCTTTTTCAATCACTTTCTTGGCATGACGAGATCCTGTCAGAATGTGTACATTTGGTCCCGCGTCCGTTCCTGTAAACGCCGGTACACCCTCGCTGCGAAGCCGGGTTACGGCAGCAAGGACATCTTTAGTGGCACTTGACCAGTAATCAAGAGGCGGCTTGGTGTTCATGCACACTGCTCTGAAAAGCATGTTATCTGCTTCGTATACTTTTCCGAGCCCTTCGAGATCCCTGATGGCGACAGCTTTGGCGGCTTGTCCTACGTGAGCTTCTGCCATCCCAACAAAATTGGAATACACTTTTCTAGGGCAGGTCTGCTTGGAGAGGCGCATGCCCTCTCTTGATTTTACCTTCTTCATCCCCGGGTCAACGATGGCTATCAAATCGCAGAGATTCCAGTGCTTCTCATCCCAGAGCTGGACACCAAAAGACTCTTCATCGGCACCAGTTTGAAGTTTGACAAACCCACCAAATACCGATCTAGCAGCCG
>JANWIX010000082.1 GCA_025449675.1 Nitrososphaera sp.
AGAAATACAACGCGATCCTCCTCACCGGTTCGGGCGAGCCTGACAGGGCGACAAGAATGATGGTCAAGAAACTTAATGAGGAATGGAAAAAGCCCGTGGTTGTGTTTGCCGACGCAGACCCATGGGGTCTCGGAATCGCCCTTCGCTACAAGATAGGAAGCGAATCGCTCAGTTACGACAGCGACAGGCTTGTGGCTCCTGACGCAAAGGTGCTTGGCATGATGTTCTCTGACATTTACGAATACAATATACCCGAAGTTGCGAGGCTGGCTGCTACGGACGAAGATCTGAACAGGGCCAGCGACATGAAGAAAAAACCCTGGTTCCAGGACAAAAAGTGGCAGAAAGAGCTGGACCTGTTCATGAAGCGCAAGGAGAAATGCGAGCTGGATGCTTTCTTCAAGCACGGCTTCAAGTATCTGGCCGAAGTCTACCTGCCGCGCAAGTTGCGTGAAGCAGGCGTAATATAGGTCCGGATCTGCGGGATTTGCCTATCTTCTAAGTATTCTGACGAAGACTTATAATTCTCGGATTCCCCGCTGAAAGGCGAGTCTCTCGTTGGAGTCAGTCCATTCGCTCTGCCTCTTGGAGGGGGATGAAGCAAACAGTCTGCAGCCACTCTACGAGAAGGTGGGCAGCTACACTTCCAGGAATTTTGCAGTGATATACGCTGTCGAGTCAGATACCACCCAGACGGCCATAAGGATGCGCCAGAATGGCCTGGACGTGGAGACTCTTGTCGAATCCGGCCTTCTGACCATCGTCGATAGAAATGAAATGTATTCCATCGAGCGGACCGAGCTGGACGGCCACGCGCTCATGGACGTGTGGTATGATGTCTATGTCAAGGTGAAGAGGCGCTCGAGCTTTGGCGGGGTCCTGGCGATTGGCAGCGCCGAGAATTTCATCGGCTCGCCGTCTTACCACGACAAGCTGGTAAAATATGAGGAGATGGTCGGCAAAAAGTTCCAGATACCGCTTGAAGCTATCTGCTGCTACAGCTCGAGGGCGTTTGAAGCAATTTCACTGGGAAACGTTCTTTCGATCCTAAACGCCCACCACTCGGTCGCGCATGGCGGGGCAAACATGGACGAGTGGGATCCGCTCAGAATCATCGAGCTGGCGCACAAGGGAATGAGCAGGGCAGTAGGAAACGAAGTCACGGACCTTTTCTTCAAGACACTAAAGCTTTGCTACAAGATTGACGGAGAAGCAATAGCATCCAGTCCTGCAACACTTGAACGCATGTTGTCCAAGCTACTCGGAGAAGATGCCGCACGACTGGCTATAGCTTCGATCAAGGATGAAGTTAGAAGATGTATTTCGCCCTAAGCCGACAGCGGATTCTGCTCGTGAAGGCGCGTCACAATCATGCGCGCAAGTTCATTTCGCAATAAAGTTCTTTAGAGGGCTGCCGGGAGTGAATTCCAGCTTGGCACTGTCAATGCAGCTAGCCAATGGGAAAATGCTGCAAATAGCAATTCGGACGAGCCCTAGAGCTCGGCGGCTGCGCCTCGTGTCTGGCATTGCCGGCGTCGAAGCAGTTGTGCCCATCGACTTTAGCGCGCAGGCACTCTCTGATTTCGTTACGAGCAAGCGCAGCTGGCTCCTAAAAACCTCCAGATACTATGACAGACTGAGGGAGCGCTGCGGCGGGCATGAGCCGGGTACAATCTACTACCTTGGGAACAGATACAGGATCAAGATGGTCAAGGACAGGCAGCCTGCTGCCACCGTTTCCGATGCCCTCAAGATCATCACGTTTCACGTCGATGACCTGAGGAAATCCAAACATCAGCAGCAGGAGTGGTATCGCCATCAGACGGCGAGGATCATAGGCGAGCGGTTGCCGGCGCTTGCCAGCAGTCTGGGACTGCGCTACAACAAAGTATCGATAAAGAATCAAAAGTCCCGGTGGGGCAGCTGCTCCAGGAAGGGGAACCTGAACTTTAACCTTCTTCTTGCTGCTGCTCCGATTGAAGTCGTTGACTATGTGATAATACACGAACTGATGCATCTCATAGAGCTCGACCATTCTCGTCGATTCTGGGAACTTGTACGCAATGCAGATCCCGATTACAAGCTCCACAGGGAATGGCTGTCAAGTTATGCACCGATAATCAGGATAGAATAGTAGTCGCAAAATCAAGAGCGTTCCGTTCCGATTCTTTGTCGCAAATTGACTCCACTGTGAGCACAAAACGAACTGTTGTAACAATGCTTTACTGACTGAGCGATAAATATGGCAGGCTGAAAGCCACTAATGAACGTGAACGTACAAAAGGGTGTTGCCATTTCCGCCCTGACATTCTCATTGTTGCTATTGCCAGCATTGGCAGGTAGCCCTGTCTTAGGTGCTGATCAAGTTTCCGTTACATCTCCGCTCGTAAAAGACGAGGGTGGCAGATTTGCCGAGCAAGTCGCCGGTGGTCAAAAGCTCACTTTGATTACAACGATCCTAAGTGGCGGCGCGGCGGATCGGCCATTTACCGCGATCGTGGACGTCAGGGACAGCAGTGGGATCTCGGTTCATATCGCGTATGTTCACGGAGTCGCCCGGCAGGACGGGAAAACTGACGTTGCTCTGCAGTGGATGGCAGAGTACCCCGACTCGTATACCATCAGGACATTTATCCTGACAGGACTTGACAATCCGGAAATCCTGTCAGAGGTAAAGACCGGCGTCATCAACGTGCTGGCTCCTTCCCGCGCGGAGATAAGCAGTATTGCAAACTTTGCAGCGAAATGGGACGGGGTATTCTACTCGGTGTACTTTAGCCTTCTTGATGCAACGCAGATCCAGACAAGCCATGAGGGAAAAGCGAGTCTATCAATAGTAGACGCAACCGGAGAGGTACGCTACGCCGGCAGCGTTTCGGTCGTAAAAAGAGACTTTAGGATGTACGAAAGGGAAAGAGGAGATGGCCAGCCAATCCTGGCGTACGTATGGAAGATCTCCGGACTTGAAGTGAAGAAAGGGATTGGGCCGGGAACTGCGACGCTGACGTTTGCCACGGAAAATGACAGCACATTTTCGGCCATGACGCCGATCGAGCTCAGGCAGCTCCCGGAAGAAGAGATAGCCAGAGGGTATGATAACAAGTACCACAAATTTGCGACCGACGTCGATGAAACCATAGTCGAAGGCAACTTCAAGATTACGCTTCAGAGTGTAGGCCACTTTATCCATCCTGCCAAAGACATTCAGGGTCAGGAAGTTACACATTTCAGAGCTGACTTTACCATTACCAACCTCGCTTCGCAAGATCTAAGTACACCGACACTGTACTACATAGTTGATGACAAGTCGGTCCTGCACAACGAGGTCGCATTCAATGGCACTCTCCAGTCAGGCGGCACTGTTGAGGCGTTCTCCACTGTTAGCGGCTACAAGTTGTTTGACGACATACGGCAAGAAGCACTCTGGATAAAAATAGTCCTTGTTGGATTGAATACACCGGAAGAGGTCCTTGAAATGCACGTTACCCTCTAGATAATCTCCGTGTGCGATCTCGCGCGCAAAATGACAGCCACCGCTCATTGGTACAAGGTTTATAGAATCGTATCATGCGGATTCCTAGGATGGATGCTGAAGATCGGCTCGAGCTCGTGATGAAAGAGCCGACGGAAGAGGTGATCACGGCTGACGAACTGCGCGCCCTTTTCCAGACAAAAGCCCGGCCAAGGCACTACATCGGCCTTGAAATTTCCGGCGTGCTTCACCTTGGCAGCCTTGTGCTCACGGGGTTCAAGATTAACGACTTTATCAAGGCGGGCATTGACACTACAGTGTTTCTCGCCGACTGGCACACATATATCAATGACAAGCTGGGAGGCGACTGGGGAAGGATAAAGAAAGTTTCTGAATACTATGCCGAGGCTTTCAAGCTGTTCTGCCCCGGCGTCAACGTTGTTCTTGGCAGCGACCTCTACAAGCAGCATGGCGAGGGTTATTGGGAAGACTTTGTCCGGTTCTGCAAGCAGATGACCCTGGCAAGGACGATGCGATCGCTGACTATAATGGGCAGGAGCGAAACTGACAAGAACCTGGATCTCTCCCAGCTGTTATATCCTCCCATGCAGTCAGTCGACATCAAGGCCCTGGACCTGGACATCGTGCACGCGGGCATGGACCAGCGCAAGATACACATGCTGGTCAGGGAAATTTTTCCAAAACTGAAATGGAAGGTGCCTGTCCTGATCCACCACCACATATTGGCTGGACTTGCAGAGCCTGTAAAGATGGGCCATGAAGAGGATGCAAAACTTGCCAGCAAGATGAGCAAGAGCAGGCCAAGCTCCGGCGTCCTGATCCATGACGACGAAAAGACGATACGAGAAAAAATAGGCAAGGCTTTTTGCCCGGAAGGCGTTGCAGAAGGAAATCCTATACTGGAACTGGTTCGCTATCTGGTCTTTCACCAGTTCTCCGAGTTTGTAATAGATCGTCCTGCCAAGTACGGTGGCAGTCTAACTTATTCCAGTTACAAGAAGGTTGAAGCCGACTATATCTCGAAAAAGATACACCCTATGGATCTGAAGAATGCAACGGCAACCTATGTCAACAAGATCGTCGAGCCGGTCTATCGGCACTTCAAGGGCAAAGAGCCAAACCTTGGCTAGGCTATGAATCATTGAAACCGTAAGAACCTACCTCTTATTACTGAATTAATATAAGCAGGCGAGTGCCCCCTCACGAATAGTCGCTTGAGAGCTCTCGCCGCGGCTGTTCTCGCATTGATTGTGTTGTCCACCGTCAGCATTGCCAGTATGACTGAATCTGACACGGGCCATGTCTATTCGAGCGGCAACTGGGAGTCGCTTCCCGCGGTGCCCGGAGCAATCAGGAGCGCGGCCATGGCATATTCTCCGGAGGATGACAGAATAGTCATGTATGGTGGCAGAGCTCCTGACAGCACGTTTGTTAACGAACTTTGGATATACAATCCGAACACGGGACAGTGGACAGAAAAAACAGGGTGGACATGCAATCCTTCCTGCCCCGCTGGAAGGGCCGTGCATTCTATGGTGTATGACGATCACAACAAGAAATTTGTTGTTTTTGGGGGATACCTTGTTTCGGGTCATTCCTTTGAAACTAATGAGACATGGACGTACGACCTAAAGACCAACACTTGGCAAAAACTGAGTTTTGGAAACCAGGCATTGCCTGGCCCCAGGCACTGGGGATCGCTGGAGTACAACCCGGTAGACCACATGAGCTATCTCTTTGGAGGGCACTTTAACAATGGCGCATGCTCCGGCGACATCATGTACGGCGATCTGTGGAAGCTCGACATTTCAGGACCGACGCCAAAGTGGACAAAGCTGAATCCGGCCGGCGACCCGACATTTGGCACGCCGGCGGCCAGGCAGTCTGACCTTGTGTTTAACACACAGGAGTCGAAGTTCTACATCTTTGGCGGCAAGAGCGAGCTGGGTTCTGTGAAAGGTAGCCCATGCAACGCTGACATCGACTCTAGGGAGACCCATTTTAACGACCTTTGGAAGTACGACTCTGTCGCCAACAAGTGGACGGTGATTCGCGGTAACCAGACAGATTACACGCACTATCCAAAGGAGCGAAGGACAGACGTTGTCTATGATCCCCAGACCAACAGGATGATAATGTTTAGCGGAATGCTCGAGACCGCAAGCGACTACGGAAAGGATACTTGGATCTATGATTTTGACGACGACAGGTGGTCCACCGTCCAGGACATTGATTTGGTACTGCCACCGCTTAGGACCGGACTTGCCGCCGTTCTGGACCCGAGTGAAGGCACTGTATACTTGTATAGCATAAACGGCGCAACAAGGAAGGGAGGCTTTTGGACACTCTCTTTTATCAAGAACAACATAAGCGTGAATTGCTTCGACAAACAGCCGCTCATATTTGGCACCGATAAAGACGATAGCCTGAAAGGAAAGAGCATATCAAACGTAATGTACGGCCTGCTCGGAAAGGACGAACTGACAGGCGGCAAGGCGAGCGATTTCCTGTGCGGCGGAGGAGGAGATGATACGATTATTGGCAACGAAGGCAACGACAAGATCCTTGGCTATTCAGGAAACGACGAAATCCGCGGCGGTGCGGGCAACGACAGCCTGAATGGCGGTGCGGGCAACGACACGTTGTTCGGCGATGCAGGCAAGGACCGATTTATTTGCGGGCCTGGAACCGACACGATAAACGACTTTAATGCGTCACAGGGAGACACAAAGACTTCCGACTGCGAAAACTTTTAGACGGTTGCAAAAGGCGCCTCATACGATGGCTTACTCAAAGGAAACTAATTAAGCCTGAAAATGCATAAGACAATGAACATGTCGCCTGCGACATTCGGATCGCAAGGTTTGAGGAATTGATTTCAATCAGAATGCTCACTATCATCCTCTTTGCCCTTGGCGGATTGATTGCAGCGGTCGCCATTTTCCAGCAGTCTACGATTGCGTCAAAACCGTATGCAATATCACGTGAAGCAGCAGTTAGAATTGCCCTCGACGAAGTCAACATGGAGCCTAACAGAGAAGAGCAAATTCTGCCCCATGCAGTCGCTGAAGCGACATTGATCCATATAGGCAAAGATGGATGGTCATTCCTCGTAGACGAAAATTCATTGGCTGATACGTGGGCTTTTAGAAAAGACGCGCGATTTGAGAAATATGAGGAAGAGTATGTTTGGTATGTTGAGGTTACAACATCAAACGTCAATGGTGGGAGCAGGGAATATTGGTATTTTATAGATGTTGATAGTGGTCGGGCTACTGAAAATGACTCTGACGCCATTTGATATCGTATCGCTCATCAGCCGTTTCCCACCAGCCCTCTATCTTTCGTTGTCACAGCAGAACTTTCTTGCTCAATACTTAAATCTGTCAAGCGTCCAATGTAGTGTCAAGTCAGTTTTGTGAGAAAACTCCCTGAAATTCACTCTGCTTCATACGTTGCAAATATATTTATTGGCGCTAGGATGACCAGCTGCGGATGTCAGCAGAAGCGATTGCAAACTTTGACGTCTACGCATGGTTCGCCGTCGGGCTCTTTGTTGCGGGCCTGTTCGCGGTGATGATATATGAAAGAGAAAGCTCAAAATCGAAGCGGCAGCCACAGCAGCAAACTGGATCCGCTGCAACAGACGCTGAAAAGTGATCTGGCCGAAGAAAAGCTGGTTATTGAAAAATTCAGAAAAGAAGGTTTTCATTCACTAACACCTATCCAGCGGAAAGCTCTGCCGGTTATTACCAGAAGGGTTAACTGCCTTCTAGTCGCGCCCACGGGTTCCGGCAAGACAGAAGCCGCAGTTCTGCCTGTCTTTACGATGCTCGCCCACCAGCCCCGCGATACGGCGGGCAAGATACGCGCCATATACATCACTCCTCTGAGGGCACTGAATAACGACGTCTTTAGGCGCGTGATAAAGTATGCTGAATCAGAAGGTCTGCGCGTCCTTATCCGCCATGGTGACACCACCGTTTCGGCCAGAAAAAAAATAGTTGAAGACCCACCGGATATTCTGATCACCACGCCTGAGTCACTTGCCGTTGTCCTTACAAGTGAAAAGATGCTGGCGGCACTCAAGGACCTCCAGTGGGCGATAGTCGATGAAGTCCACGAGCTGGTTTCAAACGAGCGGGGCGCCCACCTGTCAATAGGGCTTGAACGTCTCCAGGCTGCCTCGACAAGAAACGTCACAAGAATCGGGCTCTCTGCAACGGTAGGCAACCTCAAAGAGGCGGCAAAGTTTGTTTCAGGCACTGACAGAAAGCACGCCGTTCTGGTCGACACCGCGAGTAGGGGATATGATATAGATGTCAGGTTCGTCAAGGGCTCGCTTAACAATGTCGCGCATTTCGTTACTGACTATGTAAAGACCAACAAGGTCGAAGGATCCATACTCCTTTTTACCAATACAAGAGACGAGGCTGAATACCTCGGAACTATACTAAAGAACCAGAACGATATCAAGGTAGATGTCCATCATGGCTCGCTTTCAAAAGAGATGAGAGAGGAGACCGAGCACACGCTTCGAGCGGGCTCTGCCGGAATCGTAGTGTGTACAAGCTCACTAGAACTCGGACTTGACATTGGTTCCGTCGATCTGGTGATCCACTACGGCTCTCCGCGGCAGGTGTCAAAGCTGATGCAGAGGATTGGAAGGAGCAGGCACAGCCAGAAGAGCTTTGCCAAGGGCCTGATAGTGACAAACAACCCCGACGACGAGATAGAGGCGCTAGCAATTATCAGGAGGATGAAAAAGGGATCCATAGAGGAACAAAAAATGCATGAAGGTCCGCTTGACGTTATGGCCCACCATCTAGTCGGCCTTGCAATGCAGACTCGTGACCCGGTAAAGGTAGACCATGCGCATGGCCTTGTGACAGGGGCCCATCCATTCCGCAACATCACGATGTCAGATGTTGAAAGCTGCCTCGACCTCCTGTCCAGCCACAACGTGATCAAGTATGACCGGGAAAATCGCGCATACGTGCGCAGGATAAAGGCGTACAAGTATTACTTTGAGAACCTTTCAATGATACCCCACGTTCTAAAGTTCGAAGTCATTGACTCGATTAGCAAGCGGAGGATAGGGACCCTCGACCAGCAGTTTGTAGGCGACTATGGCGAGCGGGGCAATGTCTTTGTGCTAAAGGGATCGCAGTGGCGCGTGCTGGCAGTTGACGAAAAAAGACTGGTGGTCAACGTCGAGCCGCTGCGCGGAGCAGCGATAAATATTCCCTACTGGGTCGGCGAAATGATCCCGGTGGATTTCAAAACTGCAGAAGAGGTCGGAAACATCCGCGACCAGGCTGCAGCCGGGCGCGTAAAGCTGTCGACTGAACTGGTCACAGACACTCTTGCCGCGCTAAAGACGGTTCCTGATTCCAGCAGGATAGTGGTAGAAAGCCTGGGTTCAAGGAACATGGTAGTAATGCACAGCGCATTTGGCTCAAAAGTGAACAATACGCTGGCAGCTCTGATGTCTACCATTTTGTCATCCCAGCTGGGCTATGTGGTGGAATCAAGATCCGATGCCTACAGGATAATGCTCACTTCAAGCGCAAGAATAACTCAGGGCAGGCTTGAAGCGGCGCTAAAGGATGTCTATGATCTGGAGCCTGTGATAATAGCTGCGCTTGGCGGGACTCACAACATCAACTGGAAGGTGTGGATGGTTGCCAAGAGGTTTGGAATGGTCAGCAGGGAGGCGGTGTACGACAGAAAAGTGGCGCGCATGATATACGAAAGGTATTCAAAGACTCCGGTGAGCGCCGAGTCCATACGCGAGCTTGTGCACGACAAGTACGACATGGAGCAAACTCGGAAGGTTCTCGACGACATAAAGGCAGGCAAGATAGAGATACACTGGCTCGAAGTAACTGAATTCTCGGACCTTGCGATGCCCATCATCGAACACTCGGGCAAGGCGGCCGGGGCGACGCCGCTCAGCATCGAGAAAGGAGTGATCGAGCTCGTGAAGGAGCGACTTGAAAAAACGAAACACAGGCTGGTCTGCATCCGGTGCGGGAAATGGGAGCGGGTAATGGAAACCAGGCAAGTGCCGGAGGAGATAGTGTGTCCGACTTGCAGGTCGCGCCTGGTAACAGCTACATTTTGGTCAGATGACGAGATGGCAAGGATAATCCGCGTCAGGCTCGCAGGCGGCAAGCTGACCCCAGAGCAGAACCACAGATTCGACCGCGCGTGGAAGGTCGCTTCGCTTGTCAACAACTTTGGGAAAAAGGCCCTGGTTGTAATAGCCGGACATGGAATTGGCGCGGACACTGCGGCAAGGGTGCTGAGGAATTACGTCGATGACGAGCAGATGTACCGCGGCATCTACGAAGCTGAAAGGCAGTACGTAATTACTCGCGGGTTTTGGGCTGACTAACCTAGCTCAGTCTTGCTATCGAAGAATACGACCGAAGTGTCAGCTCTGTCCTGCCTTCGCGTCCTGCGCCGGCTGTAACGCCTACTGCCTTTATCCGGTCCCCAACGCTCAGCTTGTTTATCAGCGGGCTCTGGTTGCGCCATCCGACAAGCCTTATCTCCGTCGTATCGTCGCCTAGCAGAGTCGATGCCAGCGGGACGGTTTCGCCTGCTTTTGTGTTTACCTCGATTGTTTCCGGCGCCTGCAAGACTATGGCCTCTATTATGTACGGGTGGTCCTGCGAAACCTCGACATCTCTTATCTTTGATTCGAATTTTGACAGCGCTGGAAAAGTGCTGTCTTCATCAATCGTTCTAATGTACGAGTCTTCCTTTGAAAGCGTCACAGCGTTGCCGAAAATCCTGGACGGGACGCACTCGATCATGGCCCCGGACGCGAGCTGGCCAGAGCTGGCCAGTGAATTATCTATGGTAAGGACAAGTGCCCTGCCGGCCCTGTCCGCCGCAAGGCAGACAAAGCTGCCCCTGCCGGTCTCCTCGCCGACAGAGATTATCCTCAAAGGCATTACTTCGATGTCATGCACTGCTTCAGAGAACTTTAGTATTGTGCCTTCGTCTCCGTGGATCTCAAAATCGCCACTTCCATATTGGGGATTTCCCTGTTTTACCTTCACCCCTATTAGCCGCACCTTTGCGCCTGTACCAAATACCTTGGGCAGTTTTGATTCATCCACGTTCCATATCACGGCCCTCAGGGTTCTGGACCCTGCCTCATTTGACAACTGAAGCTGAAGCAGCTTGCTTGCCTCGCCCCTAGCATTAATGAAATCAGTCACCCTCGGATTTGCATTGACGACGCCCGAGATGGCAGCGCTCTCTACTGTCTGGTGGACATCGTCTATTGAAATGACAAGCGATTCGATATCGGGTAGGGCAGAGTCGTCGCGCATGCTTTCTATTGCGCTGTAGCTTCCAAGGTTGATTATCGGCTTACCGTCAAGGCCTGCCCTTACATAAGCCCGCGATATCCTTACCACGTCTCCGGACTGAAGTCCGAGCTCGTCTGGCACGCCCACGTGCTTGTCCCACAGCTTTACCTTCACCCTGGCATCTTTATCATAGATTACGACAGTGCGCGTCGCCGTCTGCTCGGCGCTATCGCGCCTTGTAAACTTGTAGACGGGATAAATATTCATGATCCGGCCAACGACGGTCACGTCCTTTGCGCCAACGTAAATGTCCTTCAAGCCTGACTGAGCCTTTGGGATGCTGTCAAAAGAAATTCCAAGGTCTGCCGCAACCAGAAACAAGGCTCCCTGGTCTGTCAAATAGCCAGCGCCGACCTTGCGTTTCTTTTCGTCTATCAGATCCTTTATCTTGTCGGCCTTGAGCTCCGGCTTTTGGCTCATGAGGAGCTCCATCATTCCTTTGAAATCCTGAGACAAGCTTTTCCACGAAACCCCCGATCTGAAAAGATAGTTGCGAACTTGCCTATATATTTTAGAGAAAGGTTGGTTTCTAGGAACGTGGGGAGAGGAGCGCCAGGCCGAACCACTTTTCCGAGTCGGTAAAGTATTCCTTCACCGAAAAGCCGCTTTCATTGGCTATTTTCTTTATCTGATCCGGTTCGAACTTGTAGGAATTTTCCGTGTGGATGGACTCGCCCTTTCTGAATCGAAAATGCCGGCCAAATGTTCCGATGTATACCTGCTGATCTTCCTTTGAAAGGAGGTGCATTTCTATCCTGCGCATCTGCTCGTTGTAGTATGCCATGTGGGTGAACTTTGACAGGTTAAACTGCCCCTGCAGCTCTGCGTTTATCCTCTCCAACAGGTTGAGGTTGAACCTTGCCGTGATGCCGTTTTTGTCGTTGTACGCTGCGTCAAGAATCCTCTTTTCCTTGTGAAGGTCAAATCCCACGAGAAACAGGTCGCCAGGCTGCATGTTCTTTTTTACCATACGCAAGAATGATACTACCTGTTTTGGCTCAAAATTGCCGATACTGGATCCAAGGAAAAGGAAAAGCTTTGCCTGAGGCGTTCCAGCCTCGTTAGCAGAGATTATGGTGTTTACTTCCCGGATTCCATGAACATAGTCCCGGGCGATATCCACTACTTCTATTTCTGGAAATTCCGATCGGAGCATTGCCGAGTTTTCGCTCAGGGATTTCTGCGAAATATCTATGGGAAAGTAGCACACCCTGTTCTTACTTGCGACCATTTCGCGGATCAGGATTTTTGTTTTGGCGCCGCTGCCACTACCGAGCTCCACGATTGAAACTTCGTCTGCTTGCATCAGTTCGGCTATTCTGGGCGCGAACTGCCGCAGAATGGCCGCCTCGGTCCGGGTCGGATAGTATTCGGGCTGCCGGCAGATCTGATCGAAAAGGTCTGAACCCAAGTCGTCGTAGAAGTACTTGAAGTTGAGGAACTTTTCATTGCTTGCAAGACCAGCGAGCACATCGAGCTCGAATTCCCTTTCCTCGAGGTCTTTGCCTTCCTGATTTCTCGTGCTCTGGGCAGTCATAGGTATGCCTCATGGACGTAGCACCATCTCCACTGCCTGTTTGGCAGGGCGATCATGACAGGGTGGCTCGTTTGCCTAAAGTGGTTCGTGGCATGCATTCCTGGCGATGAGTCGCAGCAACCAACGTGGCCGCATGTCAGACAGAGCCGAAGTGCCACCCAGTCGCTCCTCTGCGATCGTTCGCACTCCTCACAGCCTGCGCTGTTGGGCTTTACCTTATCATTTGTTCCTGCAGCATGCTGGCATTCGTTATTCAATCCGATTCTTTTCTCTCCTTTTGATCAAGCGTCCTGCGCGCACCTAAAGCCTGCAAATAGAATCCGCTCATGCGGCTTGAAGTAGTTGCGATAGCTGTTCCTTATCTGATTGAAAGGTGTTGCAAAGCATCCGCCTCTTGAGACTTTCTGGTTGACGGCCCACTTGTCGGTGTACTCGGGGAACTTGGACATGAATCCAGGATACAGTGTATACTCGGATGATGTCCACTCCCACACGTCGCCTAACATCTGGTGGCAGCCATAGTGGCTCTTGCCCTTTGGATACGATCCTATTTTGGTCGGCCCCCAGATCCAGGATTCTAGCAGGTTAGCATGATCTGATGTTGGAGGTTCGTCGCCCCATGGGTACATGGTTTTTTGTTGTAGATCTTCGTTCCAGCTGGCAGCCTTTTCCCACTCTGCCTCGGTGGGCAGGCGCTTGTGGGCCCAACGCGCATAGGCATCGGCCTCGTAGTAACTTACGTTGACCACCGGCTCGTCCGGGGATATTTCGTTTCTCCCGCGAAAGTCCTTTTTCAACCATTTTCCGTCTTTTTGTTCCCAGTACAGCGGGGCTTTCCACCCTTGATCCTGCACCATTTCCCAGCCGTCGGCAAGCCAGTACTTGTAGTCCTGATATCCGCCCTCTTCGATGAACTTTACGAAATCTCCGTTTGATACCGGCGATACGTCCATCTTGAACGGCTGCAGGCATACGGGGTGCTCGGGCATTTCGTTGTCATAGCAGAACCCCGTTCCATGAAATCCCAGCTGGTAGAGGCCGCCTGCGATCTCTGCCATTCCGGTCGGCTTGTCTGTCCGGGACGGCGGCTCCCGCACTGTCCGCGGTCCGTAGGTGTCCAAGGGGTCCGAGAAGCGCTGGAAGTAATGCTGCAAGTCATATATCATCAATTCCTGGTGCTGCATTTCATGCTGGATTCCAAGCGTGATGTCATAGCGTACGCTTTCGGGCACAGGCTCTTGGCGACTTTCAAACTCTTTGAGAAACGACGTCACCATTTTCTCCATGTCAGTTCTGTACAAAAGTGTCTGCTTCACAGTCGGCCGCGGATATTTTCCCCGCTCTGACTTTGGCAGGATATCACCATATTTTTGATAATAAGAATTCAGGTACTTTACCCCGGAGCCGGCCTGCGGGTTGTAGCCGTACTTTTCCAGTACTTTTTGGAAGAACCACGTGACATGTGCAATGTGCCAGTTAGGCGGGCTTCCAAATGCATCAGACTGGATTACCGCGTCTTCAACGTCAAGTGGTGAAAACAGCTCCATCGTGGTCTTGCGCACCCTGAAAAATTCTGACAATAGAGAATCGACACTGGAATACACCTGCGGGATCATGCAGACAGACAGGCTTACCGGGAATAAATAAGCTTACGTTTTTAGCGCATAGAAAAAACTACCGGATTTCGTGAGACCTTGTGCCATCTCAGAGAGTTATAAGCATCGCCTTCTAGTACAGCACAATGTCTAGAAAAGGCAAATCGGGAAGGCCGGACATGCTTGAATTCGACCTGATAGTCATAGGCAGCGGGTCTGGCCTTGACGTCGCAAACGCAGCTGCTCAGCACGGCATGAAAGTTGCCATCATTGAAAAGAGCAGGATGGGCGGCACCTGCCTGAACAGGGGATGCATACCGTCAAAACTGCTCATTCACAGCGCCGATGTCGCGGAAACCATAAGGACAGCTGGCGACTTTGGAATAAAGGTCGAAGGTTTTTCGGTCGATTTTGAAAGCATTGTGAACAGGTCGAACAGGATTGTAGACACCGATTCTGATGGAATAAGAAGCGCATTCTCTAGGATCGATAACCCAATGTTGTTTCCTCATGAATGCAGGTTTGTTGGGCCAAAAACGATCGCGGTGGGCGATCAGACCATCAGGGCCGAAAAGATATTGATAGCGTCAGGAACACGGCCTGAAATCCCCAACATAAAGGGCCTTGCAGGGACAGGCTATCTGACAAGCGATGAGGCGTTGAGACTAAAGAAGCAGCCAAAGGTCCTTACGATACTTGGCGGCGGATACATTGCTGCAGAGCTTGCGCATTTCTTTGGCGCGCTTGCCACCAGGATAAACATAGTCCAGCGCAGACCCCTGATGCTTCTAGGCGAGGACGAGGAGGTTGCGGCAAAGTTCACAGAAATATTCTCAAAGAAATACAAAGTATACTTGGGCTATGACACCGAGTCAGTGGGCAAGAAGGATGAAACTTTCATTGTAACTGCCAGGAATCATTCGGGGCGCAAGTTAGAACTGGAATCGGACCAGCTTCTGCTGGCAACCGGCCGGATGCCAAACTCGGACCGCCTGGAACTTTCAAAGACGGGCGTAAAGGTAGATGAGCGAGGATTTGTCAAGGTAGACCAGTACCTGGAGACAAATGTCAGCGGGGTATTTGCCCTCGGCGACGCGGTCGGGCACTATCAGTTCAAGCACAGCGCAAACCTCGAGGCGCAGTATGCATTCAATAATATCGTCGGTCACGGCAAAAAAATTGCAGTGGACTATACCGCCATGCCGCACGCTGTCTTTAGCTCGCCCCAGGTGGCCGGGGCGGGCTACACGGAGCAGGAGTTGAAGAAAGAAAATATCGCGTACGAAAAGGCGACCTATGATTACATCAAGACGGCCATGGGCGAAGCGATAGAAGACAGGGAGGGGTTCGTAAAGTTTTTGGTCGCAAAGGAGGGAGGCAAGATTCTTGGCTGCCACATAATCGGAAGCCACGCGTCTGTACTAATTCATGAAGTGCTTGTGGCCATGAGGGCAGGGCTGCCTGTTGATGCGATCAGCAGGACCGTGCACATCCACCCGGCCCTGTCAGAAGTTGTTTCCCGAGCGGCATCTTCGCTGTAACGACAGCTATTTCTCGGGGTTCGCATTGGCTATTCTTTGAAACGATAATCTTTAATTTGCACGAAGCGTTATTGAAGCCATGACGAAAAAGGAAAAGGCAACTTGCGTGCACATTAATGGAGTAAATCAAGAGATCCGAGGCAATACCAAAGGATGTGAGGAATGCGAGAAAATGGGTTCCAGCTGGGTGCATCTGCGCCTTTGTCTTGCTTGTGGCCACGTCGGGTGCTGCGACTCCTCCGTCAACAAGCACGGGACAAAACACTTTCAGAAAACCAATCATCCCGTCATGCGGTCCTATGAACCCGGAGAGAACTGGAAGTGGTGCTACGTGGACGAAATGTACCTGAAGTAGCTGGTTAGTCATGGATGCAGCTAAGGATTTGGCAAAACCCAAAATTGTGTCTCTGCCCAACGGTCCGCTTTACCTAATCAGAAGCGAGACGCCCGAACGGGTGGAACACTTGCAGAACTCAAGAGGCGAACCCGCGATGACGGTCAAAGGCGTAAGTCTGTGTCGATGCGGCGGTTCAAACAAGAAACCTTTCTGCGATGGATCTCACGGCCACATCGGATTTTCAAGCAAGAACGACCCAACAAGAAAAGGGCCGGAGGACAGACGAAAGAACTATGTTGGAAAACACGTTACGGTTCATGACAACAGGGCGATCTGCTCCCATGCAGCAGAATGCATTCGAAACCTGCCTCCAGTTTTTCGCCTCCGCGAAAGGCCCTGGATATATGCCGATGGGGCAGACCTTGACGCGGTCATTGGGACGGTGAAGAAATGCCCGTCGGGCGCGCTGAGCTACTCTATTGGCGAAGAGGAGGATAGAGATCAAAACAGGCAGCCCATGGTCACCGTCGCCAAAGACGGCCCATATTATGTCACTGGAGGAATAGAACTGACAGGTGTTGAAAACTTGGGACAAGGGGCCTCGAAGGAACACTTTGCGCTCTGTAGGTGTGGCGCCTCCAACAACAAGCCTTTTTGCGATGGAACACACCTTTCAATAAAGTTCAAGGATGAAAAGAACTGAAAAGCGCACTGTCCGTTGGTAAATGTAGAAATTAGCGCTGCCAATGCATACATGTCAGCCAGATGGACAGCTGCATTAGCGTGTCTGACCTCCGCAAGAGCTACCGGAACTCTATCCATGCGGTGGACGGAATTTCTTTTGAAGTGGAATACGGAGGAGTCTTTGGATTTCTCGGGCCAAACGGGGCAGGTAAAACCACCACCATCAGGGTGCTGACTACCCTTGTACACCCGACTGCTGGCGCGGTCAAGATATTTGGGAAGGACATAGTGAGGCATTCCAAGGAGATAAGGAAACGGATAGGGGTTATTCTGCAGGAACCCAGCTTTGAAGCGAACCTCACAGTAGAGCGCGCCCTGGAGCTCTATGGCTTGATGTGGAGGATGCCCGGCGAGAAGCGACGCGACAGGGCAAGGGAGCTTGTCGAGAAATTCGACCTGGCATCATTCAAGAACATGAAAAATGACGAGCTTTCGATAGGGCAGCGGCGGCGCGTGCAGGTCGCCAGAGAATTCATGCACGACATGGATCTGCTGTTCCTGGACGAGCCCACAGTTGGGCTTGACCCTGCTGCCAGAAGGACTCTGCTTGACTATGTAAAAAAGCACGTGCAGGGCGGTTTGACAGTCTTTTTTACCACCCACATAATGGAGGAGGCGGAATACCTTTGCGACGAAATCGCCATTATTAATCGGGGCAAAATAATCGCGACCGACACTCCTGCGGGACTCAAGCAAAAGTATGGCGGCGTCAAGGCAGTGGAGATAAGGCTGAAAGACGCGACAGCGCAATCGGTAATGCACCTTGTGAGGCCACTGGTCCCTGAGGGTTCGGCTATCGAAACGCGCGCCGAAGATACTGTGCGGATCAGCTCGACTGAGGCGCAGGAGCTGCTGGTAAAGGTAATCGAGTCACTTTCAAGAAATGCGGTCCAGATAGAAAGTGTATCGGTGAACCCTCCGACACTCGAGGACGTATTTCTCAAAGTCACAGGTAACGGCAACAACTAGATCTTCATGCGCAGCATGGACAGCGTGGCAAGAAAGAATGTAGCCGCGGTGGCTGCAGCGATCACGCCTACTTCGATGTTGACAAAATCTGTGATCTGGTTAAAGACGCCGGCCCTCGTAATGTCAACTATGTAGGTGAGTGGGTTAACATAAAACGCTGCGCGCAGGGCGTCAGGTACTCCCTGCGTCGGGTAAAAAGCGGTGCTGACAAACGAGAAGAAAAGAAAAACGCTGTTCACGATGACATTAAAGCCTTCGCTGCTCTTGAGCCTTGTCGATATTATGATCGCAATCGATCCAAAGAAAATGGCGCCGGTTATCAGCGCGAACAGGATATACAAAGATCCTACCAGCGTCGGCTCGGCCACTCCGATGAGTGTTGGACTGCCTGCCACCAGGATAAGGCCCGCGCTTGCAAGCCCCATGAGCATTATGGTGAGGATGCTGCCGATGATGTACTCCATGCGCGCAAACGGCATCACCAGTATCTGCTGGAACATGCCGTTTCGCTTGTCGTTCCAGATAATGCTGCCAGCCACCGTGCTGCTGTTCATCATGTTAAAGCCAATCATCCCCGCCGCAAGAAATGCGGGGTAAGGGACGCCGCTATTGCCTATCGAAATGTTTTGCTGGCCAATGAGCGCAGAGTACGAGTATCCCGCGATAAAGATGTACACAATTGGAAAAACCACCTGCCAGATGAGAAAGACCTTGTCGATTGAAGCGACAAGGTTCCTGTAAAGCAGGATGGCAACTGCGTTCACTGCCCAGCTGTTGGCTGGAACTGTATATTAATTAACGAATGCAGTTCGCCACGGCATCGTTTTGCGGATCTTTGGCCCGAAAAGCCGGTATTAGACTTAAATAACTTGCAAGGGAAAAAGATGCAAACATGATGGCTGAAGACACGATGGCTGAAAAAAAACTGCGGGGCTCTGGCGGCTATGCGATCGCAAGGATAACCGATGAGGAGCAAAAGAAAGGCAACCTTGGAGGCCCCGAGTTGTTCCTGGCCGGCATTGGCAGGCTCGATGAAGACAGGTTTGTAAAGTACCACTGCAACAAATGCGAAAAGGAATACGAAGGCTCGCCATCAGTAATTTACGATAACCCAAACGAAGCGCTCGGCGAGGGCGTGACGCTGGTTGAAAAGGGCGAGTACAAGTGCAAGACCTGCGCATCCACCATCGCCCAGTACCGCAAGTTCGATAATGCCGCCGAACAGCCCGCGCCTGCGCGTGCATCTCAGCCTCAGTCAATGCAACAATCGATGTCCGCGGACTCGATCCCGGCAGAAACGTCTGCTGTGGGCAGCGACTATGTGAACATCCAGTCCCTTGTCGGGATGTCGGCTTATGACGGAGAAGCCATGTTGATAGGAAAAGTGGAGGAGATTGGCCTTAAAAGATCAGGTGGAAGCGCGCGGATAACCATCAAGATTGGTGAAAAAGAGGTGCCCTGGGACGGCATTTCAAAGATAGGCGATATCGTTCTTCTAAAGACATCGACTTCTTCGGGCGGCAAGTGTCCTTCCTGCGGATTCCAGAACGACGCTGACTCTGCGTTCTGCTCTGAATGTGGAACCAAGTTCTAGTTCTTTAGGATTATTCTGGCGTCGACCACCCTTGCGCCCTTGCCCTGCTCGAGCACAAGGAGAGGGTTGATGTCAAATTCCTTTATTTCCGGAAAATCGACGACAAGCTGAGAAAGTCGCTGAAGCGAATCCGCTATTGCTTTCAGGTCAGATGGCTTTTCTCCTCGCACTCCCTTTAACAGTTTTATCGTCTTGATGCTCTCTACCATGTTTGCTGCCTCGCGCTCGTCTATCGGCGCAACTCTGAATACCACATCTTTGAGCACCTCGACATAGATGCCGCCGAGCCCGAACATGATGACTGGCCCAAAAGTCTGGTCCTGGCTTGCGCCCAGAATGGTTTCTTTTGCAGACTTTACCATCTCCTGCACCAGTACACCCTTTATCTTGGCATCAGCCTTGTACTTTTTCGCGTTTTCCATTATCGAACGAAATGCCGCGCGCAACTCTTCCTCGGTCTTGACGCCGACCTTGACACCCCCGGCGTCTGACTTGTGAATGATATCCGGCGACGCGATCTTCATCACAACAGGATATCCGATTTCGTTTGCGCCCCTGACGCACTCTTCCTCTGTGGCTCCCAGGATGCTTTTTGGTGTTGGAAAGCCGTAGGCCTTCAGGACTTCATAGCCCTCTTCTTCCAGCAGGTTGGCCCGGCCCTGCTTGCGGACGTTCTCAAAAATAGTCCTTACCTTTTCCTTGTCCTTTGCGAACTGGAGAGTTGGCGCCTTGGTCGCAGAGGTATCGATCCATTTCTTAAAGTCGTACATCGCCTTGAGAGTCCTTATCGCCGGCTCTGAATACAGGTAGTATGGAACGCCCCCCTCGGACATTATCGTCCTGTTTTCTATCCCCTCGGCAAGCCCCATGAGCGAAGCGAGGATGGTCTTGTTCGGGAATTGCCGCGACATTTTTACAAGGACCCTGGCAAGATCGTCGTAGTTCAGAGTTGCGGACGGGGTGCACATTGTCACGACGGAGCCAACCCCTGGGTCGGCAAGGACTTCAAGCAGCACCTTTTCAAATCGGACATAGTCGGCGTCGCCAACAATATCCACGGGATTTCTTGGCGATCCGTAAGCCGGGATGACTTTGGATATCGCTTCCTTGATAGAAGAGATATCGGCCATTTTGAGCCCGTATTTGGAGCACGAGTCAGTCGATATTATCGCGGGACCTCCTGCGTTGGAAACAATTACGATGCCACCGTCTGGAATGGGCTGCTTTGAAAATGCAGTTGCAAGGTCAAACAACTCGCCCATGGTATCCACGCGTATGACACCGCACTGGGCAAACGCGGCTTCATAATTTGCGTCAGAGCCACCTAGCGCGCCAGTGTGTGATGCTGCAGCCTTGGCGCCTTCTGCCGTCCTTCCCGCCTTTAGCACAACTATCGGCTTTTTTTTCTCCGTGGTTATTTTCTTGGCGATGTCCATGAAACGCCTCGCGCTTCGTATGTCCTCGAGGTACATTATGATGACTCTGGTATCATCATCGTCTGCCAGGAGCTCCAGTATGTCGCTTTCGTCCATGTCTACCTTGTTGCCCATGCTGATGACTTTGGAAAAGCCGATATTCTGAGCCTCCGCGTCTTCTACAGTCGCGGCGCAAATCGCGCCGCTCTGCGACACCAGTGCGACTCCGCCGCATCGAGGAGTTATCTTTAGAAAAGTGGAGTTCATCATGTTGTCATTTGAAAGGCTCATTATCCCAAGGCAGTTTGGACCTATCACCCTGATGCCGTATTTTTTCGAAATTTCGCCGACCTGCTTTTCCAGTCTTGCGCCTTCCTCGTCTACTTCTTTGAATCCTGCCGAAACAATGATTGTTCCCTTGATGCCCTTCTTGCCCACCTCTTCCATGACTTCCGGAGTGAACCTGCTTGGAGCGGCGACCACTGCAAGGTCGACCTGGTCTGGTATGTCAGTGACGCTCTTGTAGGCAGTCAACCCGCCTACTGTCGGGTTTGATGGGGTGACAGGGTAAATTTTGCCTTTGAAGTGCTTTGCAATGTTGGTGAAGATAGTCTTGCCAACGCCTGGTTTCTCTGATGCTCCTATGACTGCTATAGATCTTGGCGAGAAGAAAATAGAGCTGGACATCGAAAAATCAAATCGTATCCAGATGGTTATAAATGCATCATATGGGAGGGTTCCTGCTAGATGGTAGTATTCGGTTCTCGACTATTGTGCATTGATTGTTCGGTAACGGCTCATCAACGCAGGTATCTAAACGACCTCCAGAGCAGAATTCCTACTATTGGACTTGTAATGAGAAACAAGACGGTCGGAAAATATATCGAATAATGAACTGCCATGCTTGCGTATGTGAGATAGGCGCCTAGCTTCTTGCCTCTCCGCAATAGCTCAATTGTCGCGAGCATCAATGGTATCAAGATAACATAATATACGATCAAATAGTCGCCTCGACCCGTCAGAGATGTGGGGCTTGCTCCACTGTCAAAAATAACAACAGCGCCCAAAATAACAGAAATGATTGTGAGTCCGAGAAGTATGCCAATGTACGCAATAGCCATTTTAGTGAACGGATGGAGTCCAACGTCATCAGAATTGCGTGGAATTACTTCAGGCGGTACGTCGCCGGAATCCATTCAATTGTCAATGCCTGCCATTGATATTTATTGATAGCTTTTGCAGGATGTGGAACGATAAAAAAAACTGATTCAGAGCTGGATGAATGATGGCTATTCGGTCCTCGCAACCTTTATTTTCATTTGAAAGGCGTTAGAGTGCGTGAGTTCCATAGACTCTGTCGTTGATTCTGAAATGGGGAACCTCGTCGCTGATCTCCAGACTTTGATAAGGCAGCCCAGCGTGTCCGCGAAAAAAGTGGGCCTCTCGGAATGCGCCGGCCTTGTTGCCAACATGATGAGAAAATCTGGCATCAACTCAGAGATCCTGCACCTCGATGATAGATCCATACCGCCCATAGTGTACGGTGAAGTAAGATCAAAGTCAAACCCCAGCAGGACAATCTTGTTCTACAACCATTATGACGTCCAGCCAGAAGAGCCGCTAGAGCTATGGGAAAACGACCCATTTAGCGGCAAGGTCGAAGGCAACTATGTTTACGGTCGCGGCTCGGCAGACGACAAGGGGGAGCTCATAACCCGCATCAAGGCCGTGCAATACATGCTGAAGCAAACCGGCGATGTTCCGTGCAATGTAAAGTTCATCGTCGAAGGCGAAGAGGAGATAGGGAGTGTTCATGTCGAGGAGTACCTGCGAAAGTACCACGACAGGCTATGCTGCGACGGAGTCATTTGGGAATTTGGATACGTGGATGCGAAGGACAGGCCAATAATCAGCCTTGGAATGAAGGGCTTGCTTTACGTGGAATTGATGGTACGCGGGCCTTCGGCAGATGCACATTCTAGCCTGGCGGTACTCATAGAGAATCCCGCGTGGCGGCTGGTCGCCGCGCTTGCAACGATGCGCGACCAGAACGGCAGAATCTTGATAAAGGAATGGTACAATGAGGCACGAGCTTTTACCGAGGAAGAGAATTCTGTGATTGCCAGTGAGCCATTTGATGAGCAGGGATTCAAGGAGGAATACGGAATTGATCGATTCGTAGCAGACGCGCATGGAAGGGATGTCAAGAAAGCACTTGTGGGGACGCCTACTTGCAATATTGCGGGATTTAATTCAGGATATATCGGTGAAGGCACCAAGACCGTGCTCCCATCACAAGCGATGGTAAAGATAGACTTTAGGCTCGTTCCCGACATGATTCCGGAGAAGCAGCTCGACCGACTAAGGAAGCACCTGAATGAACACGGATTTGGTGATATTGAAGTCAAATTCATACATGGTGAAGCGGCCGCCAGGACTCCGATAAGCGATCCGTTCGTTCGTCAGGTAGAGCAAGCGGCGAAGGAGACCTTTGGCTCGGCAATAATCAGCGTGTCTTCTGCGGGGACTGGTCCAATGTACTCGTTCGTAAAGGTGCTTGGAGCGCCGTGCATCTCTGTTGGCAGCACCTACATGTTTGCAAGAATCCACTCCCCAAACGAATTTGCCCGAATTGACCTCTTGAATAAGACGACGAAATGCATTGGCAGGATTATTGAAAAGTTCGCTACCGGCTAGGCTGTTTGTGTCGCTGCGACCAAGTAATATGCGTGATCATTTCTGCAATGAAGCCCGAAAGGCAGGCGTCGATATGTTCTATGCCTAGTGTTTAATAGAGCAAGATGATAGCCAGACTAATGGTGGCCTCAGTGATGCCCGCGGTCGTTCTAGGGCTTAGTTGTGGCATCGTATTTCTGTTGTCATTTGCAATCATGTCTAATCGAATACCTGTCTATCTTGATTCAGATGCCGTGCAATGCGGCACAAATGAGCCAATACACATGAGCTTCACAGAAAGCCTGCGAATTCATCAGACGATGCTATCGCCATATGAGATTTCGAAAGCCACGTGGCGAGCAATACCACTAGACGACAAGGTTCTATCAGCAATGCCACTTATCAAAGAAGCTCTAGTTGAGACCAGCGAAAGACAACCGGGGGGTGGTGACACAGCTTCAAGAAGAATCGTAAGTGTCTCAGAGTTCAAATCGATCTTGCAAGAGATGCCAAATCAAGAGCGAATCGGTATTAACTATGAAAACGAAGTGCATGATGGTAATACCGGTACGATAAGACAGGGCATTCGAGTCTGGGCACCGGTCTTGTACAACGATACGCTCTACATTATTCAGGCATTTTGCTTCTCAAAATAGAACTTTGTCTCGCCTGACCCCCGCTGGTTAAGGCGCACAGAAAATACTCTTAATATTCTCGAGGCGCGTCTAGCACGCTCGCTTTGGGCGCTGCACAAACCGTTAGCGGTAGCGAGCAAGACCGTTTACGGTTAGTAGCAGAACCGTTAACGGTATCGAGTAGAAGCGTAAAAGAGCGCTTGCCCCTTTCTGTGCATGAGAACGAGTGGATGGGGAGAGATTCGAACTCTCGACCACCTGCGTGTAAGGCAGGTATCCTAACCAGGCTAGACAACCCATCCAAAACGCTCGTCAATTCTGCTGCTCGATATTAAAAGTATTTGGGAAGCGAGCAAAAATAACCAATAAATATGCCGCGTGATTTTTCGGTTTTGAGAGAGCCTGTTGTCGGCAAGAAAAATTCTTCTCCACCCCGGAGTGGCAATATCACTTCTTTCAGTAATGATGCTCCTTGTGCCGGCCACGCTGCCCGCCGCGTTTGCACATGGAGGGCACCAGCCCCCCGCCGCTGACTTTAGCGGAAAAAAAGTCAGCCTCTTTGTGAGTCTTGAACCAGTAGTAGTTGCAAGTATGTCAGATCCCGTTTACATTAATGCCAGGTTGTTTGATCAGAATACCAATGAAAACTTTCAGCATGTGACCTACAGGATGTTCTTTGAAAAGGACGGGCAGCCGATCCGCATCCTGACTGAAGGTGGCCAGTTCGG
>JANWIX010000083.1 GCA_025449675.1 Nitrososphaera sp.
CGCCTAGCGTTCAAAAAGAACAAGGCCCCGATCTGGCGCGCACTGGAGGAAGAGCTGGCAGGGCGGAGAGTAAACAGAAGAGAGGTCAATGTCGGCAGGCTCTCAGAAATCACCAAGGCAGGAGAAGTGTTGGTTGTACCGGGAAAGGTTCTGGGCACGGGAAGTTTGGGCCACAAAGTCACGCTCTGTGCCTATTCGGTTTCAGAAAACGCGGCAAGAAAGGTAATTGATGCCGGTGGCAAGGTAGTGACATTTGACGAGCTGATAAAGAAACATCCAGATGGAAAAGGGGTGCGAATTATTGGCTAAGCAAAAGACAGTGAACAGGCAGCAGATCGTCGTGGACGCGGCCAACTGCGTTGCTGGGCGTATGTGCTCACACGTTTCAAAATTACTTCTCCAGGGAAACAGGGTTGCAATAGTAAACGCAGAGAAGGCAATGCTCTCAGGAGACCGATACAAGACGATTCAACTCTACAAAGAGCATCTCGAAATAAACTCTGTTACAAACCCGATCCACGGCCCTTTCCATCCAAGGCGGCCTGATACAATTCTGTCAAAGATGGTAAGAGGAATGGTTCCCGAGAGAAAGACAAGCGGACTTGAGGCTCACCAGCGGCTCCGGGTATTTATCGGAGTTCCAGAGGAAATGAAGAAGGCAAAGATGGAGTCCTTTGAAGATTCAAAGATCACAAAGCCCGAATCATACTACATTACGATGGCAGAAGTTGCCAAGCAGATAGGCTGGAAGGGATTGTAGAAATGACGAACAAGGTAGAACTTTACCCAGGTCAGAGAAAATCAAGCAGGGCCGTAGCAACCATTGCCAAAGGAAGTGGCAGAGTCAGGGTGAACAATACACCGGCCGAGCTGATTGCTCCGGACATCGCCAAGGAACTTGTCCTGACCCCGCTTACGCTTGTTGGCGAGTTGCGGAATCGGGTCGATATCAACGTGCAAGTTAGCGGAGGAGGCTTCATGGGTCAGGCCTTTGCAACGGCAGTAGCAATCTCTCGGGCGATGACAGGTCAGGAAAAGGGCGGCAAAGACCCCAGGGAACACCCGTTTACAAAGAGTGTGCGCGAGGAGATAAGGAGAAAGATCACCGAGTATGACAGACACCTTCTTTCTGGCGATAGCCGTCAGACAGAATCGAAAAAGTTCGGCGGCCCCGGAGCAAGACGCAGAAAACAGAAATCGTACCGTTAACCATTTTTTGGCCGCAGCAAGCAGAACAAAAGCTATGTCTTGCTATCCTGCAACGTATATACCCGATAAAGTTTACCGGTTTCCCGGTCGGTATATTTCCATTCGTCAGGGCTGTATTTCGCTTCCTTGTATTTTGCCCTTATGCTTGGATGAAGCATCTTGTAGACATCTTCGCCTATCGAGATCTTGTTTGGGCTTGTCAATGAAGTTATCTTTGCGGCGATGCTCATGCAGTAACCCAGAACATCAATCTGCGAGCTCTTGTCTTCGCCGTACTGAACTATTACGTTCTCCCCTTCGTCAAGGCCGATCTTTACGTTCAGCTCTGGATAGTCGTACTGGTTGAGAATAGGATTGATCCCGTTCTTGATTACTGTTATCATTGACTTTGCGCACTGAACGGCCTTGTCGCATGCAAGCAACTTGTTATAGCTAGCGGGAAAGAATGCTATTATGGCATCTCCTACGTATTTTAGAACATAGCCTTCATGGCTGTAAACGACAGAGGACATTTCGTAAGTAAATGCACGGATTATCGTAACAAGCTTGTCTATCGGAAGAGTCATGCTCATGTTGGTCGAGCCTACAAGGTCGGCGTAAAGTATGACAAGCGGTATTTTTGAGCTCACATGATTTAGCAGATATTCCTGGCCGGGTCTCAAAGAAGAATCGTACTGGAAGCGCCGCTTGAGGGCACGCCACAATCTATCCTGAGTCTGCGAAACCAGCGTTTCGGAATCGATTGCAGTTGTCTGCTCCTCCTTTTCGCCACTCATCATCATGTTAAAGAGGGCCTTTTTCGTGCTGTCCTCGCCCTGACCCGCTTCTTCCCCCTTTGCACCATCCTGGCTTTGACGGTCTGCCCGGGGGACCAAATTTACAGTTTAACGGGTGCATTTGTGCCATTTAAACGTCATTGAGAGTATATTAGGCAGCCTTCATCACCTGAATGTCGGTAAAAAGATGAGGCTGCCGTTCAAAGGCAACGACTATTTCTGCCGCAAGGTCAATCCGGCTTCTGAAAGTTTGCCGGGCGCGTACCTAGGAGCCATCGGTCCTTCGATCAGCATGCAGCAGGTGAGTGCCATGCTTGGAGACGGCACAATTACGCAGGTTGACACGTTTGATCCGAAAAAGGTGCAAGTATTCTACCAGCAGCTCGCCAATTCTCTCAAAAAGAGGGATTGGGCCTCTTCAGAGATTTCCAGCTCAAAGACTGAAGACCTGCACAGGCTATTCTTTCAGACAACCAAGGAGGTAGGCAAGTACCATATGTCTGGGTACTTTGGCATTCAATTTCATGCTTTACCCTACTACAGGGTAGACAAGCGAGTAATAGAAATACAAAAAGAACTGGCAGCAATCGCAAACCAAGCGGGGTCGGTATTCGCAGAAATGTCTGGAGCCGCGGATCGGGCGCTATTTTCAGAGTTGGAAAAGCGAGGATATGCGGATCTAGAATTCCAGGAACTGTTCACAAAGATGTTCGACGACGAAAGGCTTGTGGAACAGCTCGACAATAAAGCTACTGAAGTTGAGCAACGGTTCCCCCAGTTCGAAGAGATGCGGAAAAAGAAAAGCGCTCTTTTTGGGGAGCTGAACGACCTTCTCATGGAGCTGTATCAGACCTCCGCGGTATCAATAGACCACAATAGGCTGATGCAGGGAGAGGAGGGCGTTACCGTATACGTTGACATAGAGATCGTCAAGAATCAAAAAACAAAGAAAAGGGAAGCGTTCGTGGATACAGCATCTGTTCCTGAGGAATGGGCCGACAGGCTTGCTGCCGAGCTTTCGTTTGTAGCCAAGATCTTGGGGGATAAGCCTGACCACAACCCCTAGAGTTTCTGCTCGATTCGGAGTGTGGCAATGTCAAGCTGGGTGTCGTGCTGCAGGTTGCTGGTTCTGTAAGTTCCCAGACAATCCTTTGACCTCAGCCTTCTTGTTGTGTATATTCCTGTAGGCTCAGTTTTTCCTTCACTTCATCTTCAGGCGCAGTCCCAGCAGGCTTTCGGGCGCCGCCAGCTTTCTTTGTGTCGGTACCCATGTAGACGACCATCTGCGGAAAAGGCATCTCTATACGATTGTTGTCAAGTTCTTGCTTTATTTGCTTCAAAAGCAGCTTTTTCATATCAAACCACACAGAGAATGGGACCCAACACCAGACGTTGATATTGACGGCGGAATCGCCCAGATTCTTGACATAGATGTCAGGCTCTGGCTCTACAAGTACAAGCGGGTTGGCTTGCAGGTTTTTCCTGATAATGTCCATGACCTTATCCACATCCTCCTTGTATGCGACGCCGACCGCAATTTCGACTCGCCGTGCGGCCGCACCTGAATAGTTCCGGATCTCTGACAGAAATACATCAGAGTTCGGCAACCTGACGTAGGTCCCGTCAAACATCCTCAATCTCGAAGAAAGTGTCGTGACCTCTACGACGATGCCCGCGACGTCTGGCAATTTGCCCGTGATAAGCACGGGATCGCCTATCCTCATCGGCTTGTCTATCTGCAAAAACATGCCTGAAATCAGGTTGGAAAATAGCGACTGCGTTGCAAAACCAATCACAATTCCCGCTATCCCTCCAGCCAGGAATATTCCTGAAAAATCTAGCCCGGATATCCCCAGGGCAGAAAGCAGCGCTATCGCAATTATCAGGTAGTAGACGAGTTTGCTTGTGGTTTTTCGTGTATTAGCAGGCAGGTGGGCCCCCATGTATTTCGCAGTAAGTAGCCGCACGACATGCGCGATGAGAATTCCGCCGATGACTATTGCGATCGCAATGATTATGGTCAGCAGCGATATTTCTGTCCCGAGCGCATTGATTCTATCAGGGATCCCTAACCATGTGGAGGTGGCATTCAAAGCCCCGTCTGCCAATATCAGATCGGTTATGTCCAGCTCGTATATTGGTTTTGGCAGATACATTTACAAATGATGTTTTAGAGAAATCGTTCCATTGGCTGATATTTTCGGTACGCATCGTATCGCCGCGAATACCAGAGACTATCAGCTCCCCGTGGGCGACTACAAGATTATCTTTGACCGCTCCGGCCAATCGCTTTCGTACAGGCGCTTCAAGGGCGAGGACCTAAAGTCAGAGTGCGTGATAATGTCTGAAAAGGACCCAACGGTAGTGGGCATTTTTCCCAATCCGCCACTATTTACTCCGCAGCAACTTTCAAAGAATGTGTACGTAAAGTTCAGAGTGCCAGTGGTAGTAGACCAGAATAGTGAGGTTGTGATTTATGCCAAGATCCCGATAGAGCTCGGGGTTTACAGGCAGGCGGACGATGAGGAAATGTTGATCGATTCATTTTCCCTGACGCAGCAGCGGTACGCCCTGTACGGTCCCCCAGAAAGTGGCGTGGTGTGCAGGTATATCGAAACTGACATCAGCACAGACGCGGAAGGAGTCAAACCGTCAAAGTACCAGGAGGCGCATGCAAGGATCAAGATAACGAACGGGATTGACAACGTTATCCGTGTGAGTAAAGTGATAATACCAATAGAGCGAGTGATAATAGATCATGCGCACGACGACGCATGGTTGACCGGGAGCGTTGAAATGACGATTGACTCATCCTTTGGCAGGGATATCGTCATCGTGCATTTGGCAGGAACCAAGGTAAAGCCCCCAGACAAGACTAGCCTGTTAAAGAAGGAAGAAACCAAGGTAATCATGATGGATTCCGGCTACTAGATCTCTTTTATCAGTTCTGCTACATTTCTCTTGGGTTTTGGCTGAAGCATCTTGAACGGATATCCAAGGCACAAGATTGATGACGGTATCAGGTCGGTTCCAAGGGCCTGCATGGCCTTCGCCTCATCTATCATTCCTATCCATATGGAGCTGAGTCCCAAGGCGTGTGCAGCGAGCTGCGCGTATGCAGCTGCAAGAGTCGCGTCCTGAACTGAAAATTTTCTTATGACATCTGATGGATAATTCAACTTTACTCTTGAAGGATTCATGCAGAACACAAGCACAACCGGGGCATCTACATAGGGCTGCTTGTTCGCAGCTTCGACCAGCTTCAATTTTACGTCGTGGTTTTTCACGTTGAAAATCTCGAATCCCTGGAATCCGCCGGCGGTTGGCGCGGTGTCTGCTGCGGCAAACACCATTTCGAGCTTCCAGTCCTCGACCCCCCGATCTTCAAATTTGCGTTGTGACCTTCGGTTTAGCATGACATTGAAAATATTGGTCTGCAGAACGTCATCGATTTCTGATGGGGCCTCTTCCTGTTTTGGGTAGATGAGGTTCGGCTTCTTTTGCTCGTCTCCGTACATTCGGGAGAAAATGTCTGAAGGATACATCGTTGA
>JANWIX010000084.1 GCA_025449675.1 Nitrososphaera sp.
ATTTCGTCAGCGATCACATTGGCGAGCCTCGGGTCCACGAGCTCTTCTGCATATATCACCTGTATTCCTAGTTCAATGGCCAATTCTTTTATTTCTTGTATCCTCTGTGGAAGGACTTCTCCCTCTGGGGTGATCCCCTCTATGCTGTGTTGGACGAGCCCATATCTCTTCGAAAAATAACCAAATGCGTTATGGAACGCTATGAAATCCTTTTTTTCACAAGCTGACAACTCTGATTTGATAAAAGAATCCAGCGAATCCAATTCCTTCTCATATTGCTCGGCATTCCGCATGTAATAGTCTGTGTTCTTTGGATCAACTTCAGCAAGGCCGTCCCGGATCGCCTCTACCTGTTTTTTTGCATTCATAGGGTCAAGCCAAATATGCGGATCTAGTTCCCCCTCTTCGGATTCACCCGCCACGACTTGGATTCCCTTGCTGGTGTCGACTTTTGCCTTGACACTCAGGCCTGAAACCCAATTTTCAAATCCTGCTCCATTGTAAACTATCAAATCTGCGTCCTCAGCGTTCGCTATGTCTCTGGGGGTTGGCTCCCAATCATGCGGCTCTATGCCGGCAGGCACCATAACTGACACCTCCGCTTTCTCGCCTCCTACATGCTTTGCAAAATCATACAACGGAAAAAAAGAAGCGATAACTTTTACTTTTTCAGTTTCGGTGGTCGACGGAATCAGCTGATTCTGGCCGGGCATAGCGAAGACGAGTACGGCCACAAAGACCACTATTGCTGCCGCTGCGATCGCAATGATCTTTGTTTTCACGCTCTTTTATTGGTTATTAAGAATATATACTTATGTTAATAACATTTCTATTATAATATATAAATAAGTTAATAATAGCAAGTGTTGTGACATTGTCAGAAATCTGTAGGTTCTATTCGAATTCGATTATCACATTTTCCCAGGATCTGCCCCGCTTCACGGAACGCCATCAAGTGTCATGAAGCAACTTGCCACATTTGTTTTCATGTTGACATTCACTATTCCTTTTTATGACCTCTGCTGCGAGTTCATGACCGGTTGAATCATCCCTACCCTGTTGCCCTCAGTATCGAGAAATGATACGTATAGCCCCACTCCGGGGATATCCCATGGTTCGCCAAGGATTTGGCCTCCACCTTTCTCCACCTTCTTTATGTGCTGGCTCATGTCCTCCACTGCAATAACTACAGAGGGGTATTGCGCCGGCTTGTCTTCAGTTTTCTGGAAAAAGCCACCATTTATCGCACACCGCCTTATTGGGCCGTTCTCATCGGATTCAGTTGTGGTAGCCAGGACGTAATTTCCCATGTCTTCTCCTAGCTGCTCAGTTTTCCAATCAAACACCTTGGTGTAGAATTCAGCCATTCGCTTTCTGTCTTCTGCTGGCATTTCAAAGTGTACAACTGGGTTCATTTCTTATTCCCCGCCTGAATACGCCTTCTTTAATTCCGCGATATCAAACTTCTTCATCTTAAGAAAGGCTTCGGTCACTCTTGCCAATTTCTTCTCGTCCTTATCCTGCATCATCTCGTCCATTACAGCGGGAACAATCTGCCATGAGAGACCATACTTGTCTTTGAGCCAGCCACACTGTTCGGCCTCTGGAACTGCAGAAAGCTTCCCCCAGTAGTAGTCAATCTCCTCTTGTGTATCACAGCTTACCATGAATGAGATGGACTCGTTGAACTTGAAAAGTGGTCCCGCACTTATCGACATGAACCGCTGACCGCAGAGCACAAATGAAACAACATCGCAATCGCCGGATGGCGTGTCGCGGATTGTCGTGACATTCGTTATCTTTGAATTCGGAAAAATAGAGGCATAAAACGCGGCCGCTTCCTTCGCTTCTTTGTTGAACCACAAATGCGGTGTAATTTTTTGCACAGTGCCTGCTTTGCTTTCCTGCACAGCGGATTCGATTTTGTTCATGGATTAGCTTATCGCGCATGAAATAAAAGGCGTTACTCCCCAAGGGGAGGCTTGATTAGAAATTGTCAAGGAAATGCATCGTGGCAGCATTCAAGTATTGTCCGACATCTCAAGAAGCCCTGACATCGTCTCCGCCGATTTCTTCACGAAGTGCAGGCACAACACTTTTGCCTATTAGATCAATTGCTCGCATTAGCTTCGCATGGGGTAATGATGCAGCATTCATCTGAAAAGTAAGGCGGGAGATGCCACCGAGCGCCTTGCTGTGTCTAACAATCTTCTCGACTACCTCCTCCGGGTTGCCTATGATCAGCGCTCCTTGCGGGCCACGCTGGGCGTCAAAGTCAGCGCGCGTCACAGGACGCCATCCGCGCTCCTTCCCAATGTCTGAGAAGGCACGCGCGTATCCTGGATAGAAGTCATCCGCAGCCTCTCGCGTCGTTTCTGCGACGTAACCAAGAGAATGTATACCTACTTTCAATTTATCGGGTGAGTGTCCGGCTCGCCTCCCTGCTTCCCTGTACAGATCGATTAGTGGCCGGAAGCGATGTGTTTCGCCGCCAATGATTGCGACCATCAAGGGCAGTCCAAGCACTCCGGCGCGAACGAATGATTCCGGGGTTCCGCCAACGCCCAGCCATATGGTCAAAGGGTTCTGCAAGGGCCTCGGGTAAACGCCCTGTCCAGTCAGGGGTGGCCGATGCTCGCCGGTCCAGTGGACGTGATCATTGTCACGAATCTTTAGCAGCAGATCGAGTTTCTCTGCGAAAAGCGAGTCATAATCCTCCAGTCGCAGACCAAACAGGGGAAACGCCTCAACGAACGAGCCCCGCCCCACGACCATCTCTGCCCGGCCCTTGGACAAGAGATCTAGGGTTGCGAATTCTTGAAATACCCTCACTGGGTCGGCGGCACTGAGCACCGTTACGGCGCTGGTAAGACGTATGCGCTGCGTTCGCGCGGCTGCCGCTCCTAGAATGACAGTAGGAGCCGAATCGAGGAACTCCCGGCGATGGTGCTCGCCGACTCCAAATACATCCAACCCGACTTTGTCTGCGCGTTCGATTTGTTCGACCAAATTCCGCAAGCGCTCAGAAGGATCAATTGCCAGGCCGGCTTCGTCGAATGCCGCTGCAAAGCTATCAATTCCGACTTGCATCGAATCTTCTGCCTCCTTTGCTTCTGAAACACCGAATTTATGTTGCTTAGTCTGATTACTCATCAGGACACATTCAACATAAAAGTATTAAAGCATGGTAGGAATAACCTACTTAGTTGGTAATATTTACCTAACTACCCAGCTGAATCTTACTGCTTCGAGGGAATACGGCACCAATCAATTTGGTCGCCCCAACTAGACGGCCGGACACGTCATTTCCTGCCAGCATTGCAGACAGAAATTGCCTGCATCCTGAAATATTTCGGCTTGTCTTATTTCGCACCTACAACACAAATCAAGCATAGCTCACTGGGTTTCAAAACTAAGGCATTTATTGTTTTTGGCAATGGTTTCTATAGTGAAAACAAGATGTCATAACATGACGAGTGCTGGCATTGAAACATCCCAGTAACGTCAAATGCCCATCAGTCTTGGCAGTACCCCCTCTCCCCTTGGTGCTGGGCATGTTTTAACATGTTATTCTTCGCTCATTACCATGGGACTGGAACAGACGGTGAGCCAAAGGATATCGTTCCTGGTGAATCAGATAGATTCTAGCAACCAACCGACAGTGAATGACATCTTCCAGCTGCAAATAGACATCTTGCGAAATGTCGACAGAAAAAGGGTTGATATGCTTATCCTGCAAAAAAAGCAAGAGCTCGAACAATGCAATACTATCTACGAATCAGACAGGCTGTTTACTGAACTCGAGGCTCTGGAATGGTTTCAACGTCAGGCAGGATTAAACAGGTGAATGGTCTGCAATGGCGTGTCGCAATATCTGTGAACAGATAGGAATCCGCGGCTCTGACCGCAGCCTATACGAAATGGGGATGAAATATTGTCCAACATGCGCGCTCTTTTTCTTCAGCAATGAGGCCCGTTGCTTTTGCTGCAAGCGGGTAATGAGGATAAAGGCAAACGGGCAGAAAAGAGAATAAACAATGATTTACTGCTCGCGCTGTGACAAGCCATTGGACTTCAAACCTCGCTACGGGGAATTGGGCGTACCGGTGGTTTGCTACGAATGCGGCACTAAAGCGAAATAACGCAAAAAATTACGAGAAGTAATAACGTCAAGCGCGGCATGAATAGTACGTGAAATGTGCTTGCTGTGGAGCAGATATGATACAAGAGAAGGACATCGGAATCTCTACAATTTTCAAGTGTTTGGGATGTGGATTGACGAACACCCGGCTCAACGAACAAAAGCACTCGTGAATTAGAATATTTGTGCACAGCCGTCGTGCGTTGCGGGGGTCTGGGGAAATACGACGGCTAGCACATACGGGGAGATGTGTAAATTGTGTGCGGAAGTACTTAAAGAACTGGCTACAATGTAACCGTAAGATCTTCTATTGCTTTCATTCATAGGCAACTTAGCGCTCAAATTCAACATGGGTAACAAGCGAGAATGCATCTTCAAGATCACAGCAGCCGCACTGCGCCGAAATGCATTCAAGCTTTTTTGCGTGGCTGCACACTGAGCACTTGCAAAACACGAGATTGCTATCGAGTGTGCTTGCCATAACCTAACATACAGCATGATACTTTATCAACTTGTATGGAAAATTCTTAGCTTAGATGTTTTTGATCAGGTCGAACTTTGGATTCATGGCCTTTGCGGAGGTGTAATACTCGCATGCACAAGATGCTTTTCGACATGGTCCACTAGGGCACTGGGAAACATTGGTTTTGTGAGGAAGCAGTGCGTCTTCAGACTCTTGAACATTTTTTTCGCGTCAGCTTCATAGATAACGAATGCAGTAAGAAAGCATACCTGCGCTTTCTCATCCAGTCGCCAAATGTCACGGGCCAACTCAAAGCCGGTTTTTTCGGGCATCCTAATGTCAAGAACACAGGCATCATAGTATTCCGGTTTGAAATGATAGCCGGCTTTTACCGGGTCGTTAAAGATGTCCACTTCATAACCACGAGCCTCGAAGGCGCGTCTGCATACATTAGTTATGTCCGGCTCGTCATCGACCAAAAGAACGCGGGGTTTGCCATTGATCCGTGTCATGCTACATATCTCTGGAGGTTTTCGTCTAAATAAATCCCGCAGTTTGAATGTTCTTTTAGATTGTTCTGTGCCTTCTCACAATGATGCATTAGCTACCAAGGCCCAGCTCCTGGATTTCGTCGCGACGCACTGCAAATAGTTCTAGACGTCTACCGTCTCTGCTCGGTAGTTGGCTACATGTTCGGTTGTACAAAGAAACGTCTTGATTTCTAAGCGACCAATGTCATCCTTTCTTCAATGATATCCAGCGCCCTTCTAATGTAGGCATTGGTAATCAGTGAAGGCATCTCTAACTGTTTATCTACTGGTAGGGAACTGTTCAATCTCTTTAGCTTCATGATACGCCTGTCTGTATTTTTTTCCTCCCTAACCTCAGAGAGGCGACTATGCAAACTGATCATCGACACATTATGATCAGAGTCGGTTATAAGGATGGCAGGAGGAATCCTCCGGAGGTTTCTATCCGCAAATCATGCGGTAGTCGAAAGTTGTAAGGCTCACGCATAAGTCTCTAATCGCCTGTAAGTAGACTTTCCCCTCGTCTCAATGTCCCGTTTGGGTCCCATCTTTTGTTCGCAGCTTCTATTATTGACTTCAGTTCTACGAGAAAGGCAGTCGAGCCTATCAGTCGGAGGCATGCATTCTTGCAACTCATCATGCCAAGCTAAAGTCGGCTCCTTATAACATGCCTAGCACCCTGGGGGGTCTGTTATGGAATAAGGCACTGTTGCTATCGTCAGATCAGCTTTATCTCATGATTGTCCATCCGACGAAGATTTGACAGCATCGTTTCTCCCACAGATATTCCAAGTCAAGGTCCGTGTCTGGATCCTTTATCTTGTTAACCACCACTTTCACACCAACCCGTACCTTTATGAAAGCAGATGGACCAAACTG
>JANWIX010000085.1 GCA_025449675.1 Nitrososphaera sp.
GATATTCTTGTCAACAACGCCGGCTTGATGCCGCTTAGCTTTTTCAAGAGCCTCAAGGTAGACGAATGGGATCAGATGATCGACGTTAACATCAAGGGGGTCCTCTACTGTACCGCTGCTGCTGTTCCACACATGATCAGCAAAAAGTCCGGCCACATTGTGAACATCTCCTCTGTCGCTGGCAGGGTGGTTTTTCCTGCTGGCAGCGTTTACTGCGCGACAAAGCACGCCGTCGCTGCTTTTAGCGAAGGTCTGCGTCAGGAGCTGAGCGCGCGGGCAAACATTAGGGTTACCTGCATAGAGCCAGGGGTTGTCGCCACAGAGCTGACAAATACCATAACTGAAAAGTCTCTAGAGAAATATATTGAAGCGTCGAAGCAGATGGAGGCGCTCCAAGCCGAGGACATTGCCAACGCCATAGTGTTTGCTGTCGATTCTCCGGGCCACGTGAATGTTAATGAGATATTGATAAGGCCAACGACACAGGAACGGTAGGGTGAGTTCCACTCATCTTGGGGAAGCATCTTTGGGACTCGCCACAAGTGAGCAAGCGATAAGACTGCCGAGCCGCACACCACTTTTGTGCTACCTACTTGGATGCTGGCCGCCGTCATTTTCAGCGGAATGGTCATCCTGCCGCTTGTGTTAGAATCATACACCTTTTATCTCTACACAATAGGTGAGCCATCATTCTTTACTTTCTCAGGAGCTCGCCTGTGGGTTTTTCTTGCAGTCGAGTTGCTTCTGGGATTCTTCATGGGCAGAGTGATCCGACTCCATTGGTCCGCCGGCCTGATAACAATAGCCACGGGAGTACTGATAGCATTACTTTACAATTTCTGTGATGACCGGCAATGCTACTATGCAGGTCCTGATGGAATCGGTGCCATCCGAATGGGGATTCTCCTTTTTTCCGCGGCAATTGTTGGTCTGTGCATGGGCGAACGGTCGAGGAAAGCACCAAGGATTCCCGGAAAGTTCTTTGAAGCAATCCTCTTTGGCACAACAATCGCACTATTCGTAGGGTATTTTCCGATGGCGCTGCTATTTGGAACCTCTATGCCAATCCATTTAGGATTGCTGATTCTGGCTTTTGCATCAACCTTGCCATTTTTCTTATCTGGGATCGTCACCTATCTTTTCTCGGGCCAGGCAAAGAGACCTGGAATTATTTCAGCAATAGCCGCCTGGACAGTTCTATCTGCGCTTTTTGGAGGCCTACGTCCCGAATCCCTTCCATTGCTGGCAATTGTCCTTGCGGCTGGCATCTCGTCTACAATTCTGGGCCATGCGATAGCGGCCCAGCTGATGTCTAGAGCAAGAAAAGAAATTTCTGCCATTATCACGTTTACATCAATAGTAGTATCATTCGTAATTGGATCAACCCATCCATTCCTTGACGCTCCGATGAACATGTCTCTGGATGGAAGGGACGGATTGATTGCCACGCCTACCTATTATGCTGGGGCATATCATCAATCGGACAAATACTTTGCCACAAAAAGGATCGAAGCAGAGATCAACTTTGAACGACCCTACGACAGAGGAATAGAGTTTTTGTCTGCAGGCATTGGAGCGCAGTCTCCGAACTGTTGCAAAGACGGCCTTGACTATGGATATCGTGCAGACATTCTGTTTTCGGATTCGAGGGTCTTGCTTGTCGCAAGGGCCTGGGAGACGTGTGATATGAATATCGCCTGCTCGGGTTTTCCATGGATATCGACAATGCATCAAGCGACAGTCCCCCTTTCTGAAGATTCGTTGTCAAGCGGGGTCATGCTTGCAATGGAGTGGCAGCAGGATGGGCGAACAGTGAACTGGTATTACCGGAACGGCGCCGGGAACTGGACAGAGTACAGCTCATTTCTAACGCCCGACATAGAGAATCCATACTTTAACCTGGGCGTCATCGACGTCGGCAATCCATTCTGGAATCCAGAAACGGGTAAGGCCTTCTTTTACCAGGCCGGGGTATCACGCTCAGACCAGGTCTCTCTTAAGCAGGCAGTGACGATCAAATGTCCCGCATACTATGATAATCAAGGCATCAAGCATTGCGTCGAAATGGCTCCAATCCTAACTGGCAACTCGCACTGGAAGGTCCTATGGAAGTGGGGATTGCAGGATCAATACGGCAAAGTAACGATTCATGGAACCGATGTGAGAATAGGGCTGGATTGACTCGTTCTAATCGAGCACTTCAGAGTGTCGGCGCATCCCATGCGTCTTGATGTATCTCAACAGTTCGTCATGATCTTCAACCTTGTAATATCGCTTCATGCGCTCAAGCGTCGCATCGTCGTAAAGCGGATATAGTTCATCCTTTGTAGAAATTTCTTTTTCCTTCGGCACCATGTCTATAAAGAACATCCATGCCTAAAAAGTTTTTACCTAATGCTTCTATCCCTCCGGCATGGGTAAGCGAATTCTTATTCTGGGCGCAGGATTTGGCGGCCTTACAGCTGCCAACATTTTGAGAAAGAACCTCACTCCGGATCATCGAGTCATAGTTGTGGACAAGAAAAACTGGTTCATGATGGGCCTGGTAAAGCTGTGGGTTCTCGAAGGAACGAGAAAACTCGAGGAATCCCAGACCCCACTTGACCGGCTTAACGCTAAAGGGATCGAGTATCTCAATGACGAGATAATAAAGATAGACACCGGAGCAAAGAGCGTTCAGGTAAAAGATCATGGCTGGATAGAATATGACTACCTTATAGTGGCACTTGGCGCCGAGCTTGCGCCGGAAAAAGTCCCCGGCTTTGTGGGAACCGGATACAACCTTTATGACCCGCGGCAGGTGCCCAAGCTCAGGGAAGCACTTCTTGCGCTAAAGGGCGGCAAGGTCGCAGTGGCCATAATGGGAATGCCATACAAATGCCCTCCCGCGCCGTACGAAGCATCGATCGTAATCAGCGACCTGTTGGCAAAGAGCGGCGCGCGGGATTCGGTGGAAATCGACCTGTACTCGCCGGCACCAATCGCGCTGCCAGTCGCAGGCGCCCAGATAAGCGCCGGCGTGGTAGACATTATTTCAAAGCACGGGATTCATTTCCATCCTCTACACAGGCTGCAGTCGGTTTCGGAAAAAGAGCTTTCATTTGAGAACGGCTCAAAGCAAGGATTTGACGTGCTCGTCGGCATTCCGCCGCACAAGGTGCCAGAGGTTGTCAGGAACTCAGGTCTCACTGGCGGAGGCGACTGGGTCGCGGTCGACAAGCACACGCTAAAGACTTCAGCCGGAAATGTATTTGCAGTTGGCGACGTGACTGAAATCAAGCTGGCTGCCGTAGCGGTGCCCAAGGCAGGCATTTTCGCTGAAGAACAGGCAAAAGTCGTTGCCCAGCAGATAATCGACGAAATAATTGGCAAGCCCGCGATCACGACTTTTGCCGGACAGGGTTATTGCTTCATGGAAGTGGGCAACAGGCAGGCCGGCTTTCTGGAAGCAGACTTTTACAATCCCGCGGGGCCTGTACTCAAGCTGGACGCGCCTTCAGAGCAGAACTACAAGAAGAAACAGGACTTTGAAAGCACAAGGGTAAAAGAGTGGCTATCCTAGCCTTTTCCTTTCCTGCTTGGACATTGTGTAAAAGCCGTGGGCCGAGATCAGAAATGCTGCAAACGACATCTTTGTGGCAAACACCAGGTTCCACGGAGTCTTTGGGTTTGGATAGTTAACTTCAATCCCGTCAAAGTCTAATATGCCCTTTAGCGCGTCCGCAGTGATAAGCGAGTTCCAGACGATAAAGTTGTATACGAATTCGTAGAGGGACACCATCGCTATCACAAGGACTATTAGCTGAAGCACAGCCTTGAGCCACTTTGGGATCCCAACCACCTTGTCCCCTCCAATCCTCACCACGCAGTACCAGCCGACCACGGACACTATCATCAGGTACGTCACGAGCTTTGCAAAGCCGGGGAAAGGAAATTCGGTCTCGACTAGGACTTCGCCTATTACTATCCTGCCTGTCTGCAGGTATTCAGTGAGGCTAACATAGATTGCGTAGAACGATATAGCTGCCATCACAAAAGCACAAATGTAAAAGATCCCAAGGAATATCCTCCGCTCTTTCAGGTCGCCCTTTTCCACCGCCGTGCGCATATAGCTTATGGACAGGGGAACCAGATATATGATTTACTTTAATAGTGATAGCATCTTGTCCGCAGGCAGCGTGTTCAGGACGTCGTCTGCTGTCGCCCAGCCCCGCCTTGCCTGAGCTATACCAAAAGTCAGGAAAGCAAAATGAACCGGGTGGTGCGCGTCGGAATCTATCACCAGTTTTACTCCCTTTTTCAACGCCATCCTTACGTGATCGTCCCTGAGGTCCAGCCTGTTGTAATGAGCGTCAATTTCAAGCACCGTCCCTGTGTCCCTGGCGACATCCATCACTTTCTCAATGTCAACTGGATACCCTTCGCGCTTGTTGATGAGCCTCCCTGTAGGGTGGAAGAGAATGTCCACGCTTGGATTTCTTGCCGCATAGACAAGCCTTGCCGTCTGCGTTTCAATCGGAAGCGAAAACTGCGAATGTATCGCTGCCCCGACTATGTCCAGCCTGTCAAGGACATTGTTGGAAATGTCAAGCGAACCGTCCTTCATTATGTTGACCTCCGCCGACGAAAGAATGCGAAAGCCGAGCGTATCATTGAGCGCTGCTATCCGCTCGGCCTGCTCCAGCAGCTCATCTTCGTCAAGGCCGCCTGCCATGGCAAGGCTCTTTGTATGGTCGGTGATGGCTATATAGTCAAGGCCAAATTCCCTTGCAGCCCTTGCCATCTCTTCAATGGTTGCAGTGCCATCGCTTCTGTCACTGTGAACCTGCAAGTCGCCCTTTAGGCTTCCATATTCTATCAGCTTGGGAACCTTGTTCTGGCGCGCCACCTCTATTTCGCCGTGATTCTCGCGCATTTCCGGAGGCATCCACTGCAATCCAATAGAGCTGTACACCTGTTCTTCCGACTCGCCTGCGACCTGTTTCTCGCCCCGGAAAACGCCCCATTCGTTCAGCCGAAGCCCCTTGTTTATCGCTATCTTGCGGAGCTCTACAGAGTGATCCTTGCTGCCGGTAAAATACTGGAGCGCCGATCCCCAGCTCTCTTGTGGAACTACGAGCAGATCCGCGTCGATTCCTCCCGCGAGGCGGACAAATGCCTTGGCAGGGCCGCGCGCCAGCACCTCCTCGACCTCTGGCATGTTCACGAAAACGTCCATGACATTTTCAGCGCTGGCAGCAGATACGATATAGTCAATGTCGCCTATGGTCTCGCGCATCCTCCGGACAGAGCCAGCAGCTATCGCGTTCCTTACGCCCTTTGCCTGCCGCAGCCGCGATTCAATCTGCTTTATTAGCGGATAGACCTCGCCGAGTATTCGCCTGCCCTTTCCTCCCCTGGCAAACTCTATCCTCTTTAGGACCTCTTTCACCTTTTTTTCAGTAAACCCAGGCACGCTTCTGAGCTGGCCGCCGGCTGCCGCCTTTTCCAGCTCTGCCAGGTTCTTTATCTGCAGCCTGTCGTACAGCAACTTGATGGTCTTGGGGCCGATCCCTTCTATGCCTGAAAGCTCGCTGACAGGTATTCTCATCCTCATCTCCTCGAGCTGGCTTATCCTTCCAGACCTGATGAATTCCTCCACCTTTGAGGCAATGGCATTACCAATCGAAGGAATCTCTAGCAGCCTGCCTATCCCCCCGCTGTCATAGAGGGCGCTCATGCTTTCCGGCAAGCTTTCAATTGTGTCAGCAGCCCTGTAGTATGCCCGCGTCTTGAACTGCGAATTCTTGCCGCCTTCGACGTCCGTAA
>JANWIX010000086.1 GCA_025449675.1 Nitrososphaera sp.
AGCAGCACTGGCCTGTCTGCGCGTGGGGCGCATCCAGGCACATGCTTGAAAAGTTCTCGGACCGCGCCGGCCTAAGCTTTGCGCAGTACATCTTCCATGCCGGGACGAGGTTGCGGATGGAGTTGCCGGACAACAAAGAAGAGTATCTGGATCTCAAGGGTCTCGTAACCTATGACAAGCACAGATGGGAAAGCGACTTGCTGGACGGGATAAAGGTGAACTATGGCACAAAGTGCTCCAAAGACAGCTTTCCCTTCGACGAATACGACCATGTTCTTGATTGCACCGGTCTGCATCGCACTCTTCTTCCAAGATCCAAGGAGGACTTTTTGATACCTGCGTACGAGTATCTACTGGAAAACGTCCAAGGTATAGACGAATTCTACGTTATCGGATACAAGGGAGCAAAGGGATATTTCTGGTATTTTCCGCTGGACGACGGCCGTGGGTACATGGGCGCTGGTGACGTTGAGAAGAATTACTATGGAGTAAAGGAGTTTTTCGCAGAACATCCAGAAGCAAGGATAGTACGGAAGATAGGGCGTCCCATCAGGCTGGCTCCGCCCAAACACATGGAACCTTTATACGAAGGAAATGTAATCGGAGTAGGCGAATCAATAGGATGCGTGTTTCCAATGCTAGGCGAAGGAATAATTCCATCGCTCATATGCTGCGACATTTTTCTTGAAGTGCTTGATGGAGACAGCAAATTCGACTTCCGAAAGTACCGGAAGAAGGTCCTTGATAGGTTTGACTATTACGATGACGTATACAGGATTGTGAGGCTAAAGATGGAGGGCAAGCTGAGCACGGTGAGGCACCTGAACCTGATGATGAGCATGTATCGCAACATGAAGAAGGAAGAGAAGCGCTTTGGATTCGAAATCAGCTTTGAAAAGATGACGCGGCTGGTAAACGCTTTATAGATCAAGTCTGCCTACTCACAATTCAAATGTCGATGGATGGCAAGAGCCCGAGTTTATCAATGACCGAGATGACTGTCATGATGCTTCCTTCAGATGCAAACCCGATGGGTAACGTCTTTGGTGGCACCATCATGAAGTACGTCGACCTGGTAGCCGGCCTAGTCGCAAAGAGGCACGCGAGGAACACGAATTGCGTTACGGCGAGCATTGACAGAATGACTTTCCTAAAGCCTGTCTACATAGGAAACGCACTGATACTTTCAGCCCGCCTCAACTACGTACGAAGGTCCTCAATGGAAGTCGAAGTTGCGATAGAATCAGAGAACCTGGACACAGGGACCAGAGTGCGCACCGGCACAGCTTTTGTTACGATGGTCGGTCTGGACAGAGACGGAAGACCGACAGAGGTGCCGTCAGTCAACTTGGACTCTGAGGAAGATAAGCGACGCTTCAACGAAGGCGAGCTACGGATGCGTGCACGTCTAAAAGAGGCTGGCAAGATCTGAAGGTTTGTTGGAGCTGGCAGGATGACCTTGCTAGCCAAGAGCGATTCCGTCGGGTAGAAATTCAAGAGTACTTTTCTTCGAGATCCATGTACTTTTTCAGATCCACAAAACGATTAAAGTCCTTAAAGGTCACCATCATTTTCTTGGTGCGTCTCGTTGCGCCTGTCTGCTTTAGCTCGGTAAGAACTTCACGCATTGCATAAGTAGCGCTGTAAAGCGCGGATAGTGGAAATACTGCGATTCGATAGCCAAGCTTCAGGAGTTCCTGGGCGGGAAGAGTTGGCGTCACGCCATCCTCTATCATGTTGGCTACCAGAGGCGCGTCTATCTGGTCCGCCACCTGTTTTAGTTCCTGAACCGTCCTTGGAGCTTCTACGAATATGACGTCCGCGCCTGCTTTCTTGTACGCCTTGCCGCGTTCGATTGCCTCTTCAAGACCCAATGGCGCTCGGGCATCCGTCCTCGCCACAATGATAAAGTCCCTGCTTCTGCGAGCCTCAAGGGCCGACCTGAGCTTGGGCATGTAATCGTCCTTTGAAATTACTTCCTTACCAGCCATGTGTCCGCAACGCTTTGGCCAGATCTGATCTTCAAGAAAAATCCCTGAGGCGCCCAGATTCTCAAGATCCCTTACAAGACGCCAAACGTTCAGCGGGTTGCCGTATCCGGTGTCGGCGTCTACCAGGACCGGTGCATTCACGGCCGCAATAATTCTCCTGGCGTTCTCTAGCGTTTCGCCGGCATTGAGGAAACCGAAATCCGGCATTCCAAGAAGAGCAGCAGACGAACCATAGCCTGTCTGAAACATTGCGTCGAAACCCACCTGCTCGGCTATTCGCGCACTAAGCGCGTCGAAAACTCCGGGTAATACGATGATCTTTTTCGTATCTTCGAGTCGCTCTCTCAGTGAAGTTGTGTCTCGCCTCATGGATAAAACATTGCAGCAAACGTTTGTTATATTAGCTTTCTACGGCTGAATTCAGCGCAAGTGATGCGGTAGCGCTTAAACGCGTAAGAAAAAAGATTACTGGGGTTTATTGGCTTCCGGTTCAATCGGCTTGATTTCATAGTTGCCGTCTAGTTGTTTGACAACATAAAGCCGGCACATCCTACACTCGTAATGATTCACGGGAGGACTGTGTAGCACAGATCCGTTGAGCCAGACCATAATGGCGCCACAATTGGGGCAGTTCATCATGTTTGATAGTAACTGGTTTTGATAGAGTTAATATTTCTTGTCATCTCGCGCCTACATTAAATCTAGCTGAGCGCTTTGCTTTTTAGTGTGCCAGCAACAACTAGTGCTGTGATCTCTGACGGCCAAGGAGAAAGTCTCGTCCGCCTGGCTAGGCGGGCGGTTACGGAGTACCTGGCTGAATCAAAGGTAGTATCCCCGGCAGGCGATTCCGACGCTGAAGCAGGGGTTTTTGTCACGCTGAACTACCAGACAGCCAAAAAGGAGGAGCATCTGCGGGGCTGCATCGGCTTTCCGGTTTCAGAGAAGAAAATCGACCAATCCGTCATAGAGGCAGCGATAGCAGCGGCCACAGAAGATCCGCGGTTTCCGCCCGTAGATCTGCACGAGCTAAGAAATATCACCTTTGAGGTAAGCGTCTTGACTGCCCCCGAGGAGATACAGTGCGAACGCTCTGAGTACAGAAAAGCGATCAAGATCGGCAGAGACGGCCTGATTCTGAGGTGGAAAGGCGGCTCGGGGCTCTTGCTTCCTCAGGTTCCAGTCGAGCTAAAATGGGATACTGACGAATATTTAGCGAACATTTGTCACAAAGCCGGTGCGCCTGCGGGAGCGTTGATGGATCCCGGATCAAAATTGTACAGATTCCATGCGATCGTGTTCAAGGAACTGGAGCCCGGGGGTTCGGTAGTGAAGGTAGAGTCGTTGACGATATGATAAATAATCAGGTGTTACAGAAATTCATGATTGGGCGCTGCCTATCTTGCTCCGTACGGCGTGGGTCTGGGTCATGCCAGCCGGCTGGTCATGGTTGCCGACGAGCTTCAAAAGCATGGATTCGAAGTCCGGTTTTCTTCCTTCGGCGAGGCAGCTAGCTTCATTTCCATGCAGGGCTATCGGTGCGCCACCGTGGCTCCGATGGAATTTGCCTGGAGCGCAGAAGGTGGCTTTTCGGTCAAGCACAGCCTGGCCAACATCCCTCGCTGGTTCACGAATTTTTCGCGTCAGGTAAATCAGGAAGCGCGCAACATTTCATTACACGACCCCGGAGTCGTGGTCTCGGATTCCAGGCTTTCACCGATTATCGGAGCCAAACTCGTGGGGACTCCCTCAATTGTAGTCCTAAACCAGATCAAGTTGCTTCTCTCACCGCGTCTTCGGGAGCTGGCAATTGCCCGGCTTGTCGAAGACATGATCGGAGAATTGCTTGGGTCGTTGTGGAGTTTGGCTGACAGGATCCTTGTTCCCGACCTGCCTCCTCCGTTTACGATCTCATCCCACAACATCTGGAATATAGGGTCGGCCGCGCGGAGGCTCGAATACATCGGATTCACTTCACCCAAGCATGACGTAACAGAAACACGAATGGAACATGTCGCGGGGAGTCTTGGACTCGTCCGGTCCCGACCAATCGTATACGTGCTCGTTAGCGGACCCTCACAGACCCGAATGGTCCTCGTCAGGCTCGCTATAGAAGCGGCCAAGCTTTCAGATCCAAAGATCCAGTTCGTCATTTCAGAGGGGAAGGCGAACGGGAGTCCGGAACCCAAGAAAATCGGAGAATCCGTCTGGTATTACGAATGGTGCCCCGTCCGCGATGAGATCCTGGCAATGTGCGACGCACTGGTGCTGAGGGGAGGCCATGTGGCGCTTTCCCAGGCAATACAGTTTGGTAAACCTGTACTGACCATTCCGATAGAGAATCACGGCGAACAACTGGGCAATTCGAGAAAGATAGCCGAACTGGGTATGGGAAAAATGCTCCTTCCCAAAGGCCTCAGCCCGAAAGAAATGTCGGATGGCATTTCCGAACTACTTGCCAATCCAGAATACCGGAAAAGGGCGCAAGATGCCCAGAGACAGGCCGAGAATTTGGATGGCATCGCAAATCTCGTGAAGATCGTGAAGTCATACCTCTAGAACCAAGATAAAAAATGCAAAGAAAATAAGATAAAAGGGCGCGAAGCCCGTGATTCTACCAGTGGTGCTTTTCGTCTGGAATCAGGCCGATCTGCTCGCGTTCGAAGTACCTTTCGAGCTCCTGAGCCCATTTCTCCTTTGCAGAGCCACCGCCAAGACCCTTCCTTCTGAGCCAGAATGCGATGACGCCCAACAGGAAGACTGCGAACAACATGGTTCCGAATATGTAGACCATGACGTCGTAGAATAGTGGGTCATACTCCGGACCGATCTGCGCAATTAGAGGTTCGAAGACCATTACCCATAAGCACAATGTACCAAAGATATATACTTGTCGATCATGGGAGCCCTCGAATCAGCAAACTCGCCGAAAACACGATCGTGAATCGAATTTCTAAATGCACTCGATGCGTTATAGTCAACTACACTTTACAGTAGTCAACAAACAAAAACAAAAAGTGAGAGGAGTTAGCTGGTTACTGGCTTTGCGCCTCTTCCTTTGATGAAGAACATTGCCGCTACGCCGCCAAAGATTGCTCCAAGGATGCCTATGAATGCGGCTGTTGTCCCAGTCTCAGTCGAGAGCATAGATGTTCCAGAGCCTGTCGAAGGGTTCTGTTGCGCAGCTATCAATCTCTCTTTTGCCAGGATGCCATTTTGCGTGCATGGGTTAATGTTGTATGTGGCGCACTTGTCGAGCTGTTCTTGCGTAAGGGCTGCACTATCGCCGCCGAAATACTGAGCGAATGCTTGCGGGGTGGATCCCATTCCAACCGCCGTAAAAAGTGCCGCCATCATGCCTAT
>JANWIX010000087.1 GCA_025449675.1 Nitrososphaera sp.
AAATTAAGGTGCATAACAGAGATCACCCGAGACAATCTGTCAAAGTGTAACGAAATAATGAAGAATTTCGAGCTATTCCATACTTCATGCCTGACAGGCAGCTTCCTGATAGCCGACGGGCACGAGTACCTGGGATACTTGACAGATGGTCAGGGCGCAGAAAAATTGTTGCACATCAACAATTCTTCATTTGTGGTGGGCCAGCAATTTCTTATCGATACAATGATTGATAAGGCACTCCCCGCGAACCAACGAATCATCGAGATAGGCAGAGGATCGGACGGAGAGTTCATAGAAACACTCAAGGATCCGACGAAAACCAAATCACTTATGATAGAGCTGATGAGATCGGCCATCTACGAAATTGCGATTCTGTTCTCGACAAAGAACTCTTTTGTCATGGCGGAGCGCGAAGGGATCCTTGAAGAGATCGCACGGATATCCGAGCGAGGTATCAAGGTAAAGATATTGGTGATGAAGGACGAAACTGTGGACGAAATATCAGGTTTGAGACTGAAAGCGTTCCGCGAGAACATACAGGTAAATTATCTTCTGCAGTTCCTTCCGACCAAAATAACTACTATCATCGTGGACCAAATCAAAAGTCTGACAATCGAAGTAAACGACGATACCAAGGAAACCTTTCAAGAAGCAATAGGTCTCTCTACTTACTCAAATAGTGAATCAACCGTATTTTCAAATGCTTCAATATTTGAATCATTTTGGATACAATCTGAGCTAGAGAAACAAAACAAGGCAAGACATGCCTATTTTCAGGTTTTCAAAGGGTTCAAGCTCAGGGACGAGATCTACAGCCGTCGTTGGTCGTCGAATCTTGAGACGGAAGAAACGACCAACGAAAAATCCTAATGAACGTCATCTGTTGCACGCGCTTGACTGCCCTGCAACATGTAGGACGACCCAACGAAACCATTTCATTGACTTCAGATAAATGCTATATTGTAGTTATTCGGAAGCTACAACGTGGCCACCAAGTCCATCGCCTTTCACTCGTACAAAGGCGGTACAGGCAAGACAACCATCGCATCAAATTATGCAGCGCTTTTGGCGAAAAAAGGATTCAGAGTGGCACTATTGGATCTAGATGTGTATGCTCCCAGCCTTCTTGCCTATTTCCAGAAGCAACCAAAAAAGTGGCTGAATGACTATTTACTTGGTGAAGCGGACGTTGACGAAGTTATGACCGAAGTGACGGACATAATAGAAGACTACTCCAAAAAGTACGATAAGGCTGCGGAGATCAGAGGAAGGTTGTGGATAGGATTTTGCAATGTAAAGAAAGAGGAGATATACAAGATAGAAGGCGGCACCTCGGAGAGTTCTAAATTGCAGCTGAGAAGGTTCATCGTTCTCAGGGAGAAACTAATGCGGGACTATGATCTTGACTACGTGATAATTGACACGAGCCCTGGCATAAGGTACTGGTCAATTAACGCACTTGCTGTGGCTGACACCCTTTTTCTAACCTTGAAGACCGGGGATATCGACGTGGAAGGAACAAAAAGACTGGCGTCCGAAATCTATGGTTCTCTTACAAAATACGGAACGAAATCCTTTCTACTTTTCAATCGCGTTGCCGGCTATTGCATTCCCAGTCACATCATGAATTCTCTGGAAAAGGGAAACGATCAGAATGAAGGATTGATGGAACCCTATTCAACGGGCGATGCCCAGGATGTTTTGTCCCGAGAAACCAGAATGGATGTAATCTCTGCAATCCCGTGTTACTGTGACATACAGTTCACGAAGAAGGAATTCCTTACGGCACTGAGGTACCCAGAACATCCTTTTACAAGACAGATGGAGATGTTGGTAAATGCCATGGCGACCAAAGCCTGATTTTATTCTCGGGACTGCGTTTGCAGCAGTATGTCGGACAAGTAGGCGAAGATAACCTTGGAAGAAAATAGGCCGACAATTCCGGGACAGAGCTACCTTTTCTCTGGCTCGGGAAATTTCCCGGATTGTGTGATGCTCCTGGTAGGCCCGTCAGGTTCGGGCAAAACAGCATATGGCATGCAGTTCCTTCGTGAGGGCATACTGAGTTGCGACAATTGCTTGTATGTGAATTGCAGCCAGGGTCTGACGTTTGAAAGGTTCAGTTCCAATTTCACTAGGGCAAAAACGACTCAAATACCACAGTTTCTAAGCCCTTTTTCATCGCAAGAGATCGAAAAGGATCAGCAGGATAAATCCGGCCCGACACAAATGCATGCCAGAGACAACCCGGTGAGTATTTCAGATTTATTGGAACGCATAATGATATCTCTATCTTCAAAAAATCAACCGAGTAAGACTAATTCAACAAGGGTTGTTGTTGATTCCCTCACCCAACTAATCGCAAGATTCTCGAATGATAGAATTGAAAAGTTCGTGTCAGAACTCTATGATGCTCTGAAAAGGAGGGAGAGAACTACTGCGCTCTTTGCTCTTACTGGCGTTCCTTCGGCTGCGAATGTAGACGTTCTCGGTTCGCTCGTTGATGGCATTATTCAAATGCGGATGGAAGACTCGGGTCAGGAAATACAGCGAGACATGAGAATCCTTTCCCTAAAGACTGCCAATAATTTACCAAAGTGGGTAAAGTTCAGAATTAAGCAGGATGGCGATCTGCAGTTCGGACAGGATAAGGAACCGAAAGCTGAGATTCGATGCAAATTGTGCGATGGCCTGATAATCGGCCAGGTCGCGAGCGCCGATCCGGATTCAACTTTCCATCCGCACTGTCTTGAAACGTATCGCAAGCTTGGCGACATTTATGGCTCAAACGTAATCTACTCGCTCCAGCCTGGAGTTGTGAATGCGAACTTTTTTTTCATAGACGTGGTGGGATTATCCGATCCTCAACTTTCTGTCGAAAGGCAGATTCAAAAGATAGAAAATCTGAATACTCTGATTGGTTCCTGCGATGCCTACAGCAAGATACCGAAAGACAAAAAGATTGTTCTTCCAACAGGCGACGGGATGGCAATCGGGTTTCTTGTGAACCCAGAGATGCCCATGCAGCTGAGCGTTCAGCTGCATCATAAAATCCATGCTTTTAACGCAAAACAGGCTTCCGACAAGACCATAGGGGTTAGAATTGGTTTGAATTCGGGCCCTGTGTTTGTCGTAAGAGATATCAACAGCAATCAGAACGTCTGGGGTCCAGGCATAATTCTCGCTAGGAGGGTCATGGATCTTGGTGACAGCGGTCACATTTTGCTGGCAGACAACATCGCAGAGACCCTTATAGATCTAAAGGACGAGTACCGAGATACTATAAAGCAAATAAACGCGGGATACAGAATCAAGCACGGCCAGCTCTTGAGATTGTATTCCGCATACTCTCATGACTTTGGAAATCCAGAGATGCCTACAAGAATAGAGTCGGGCTAATGTTCGGAGCGCCTGAACAGAAACCAATTCGGGATAACGCGATCCATCGATATCACAACTTTGAAGCGCTGAAGAAATTCTCGCCGTATAACTCCCTGAGCTTTCTGAAAATTAGCAAGCAATTGTCAGAGTCGAAATCGTACGAAAATCTGCCGAACTTTTTGGTAATCGCCGTGCCTGTCTTTGGTATTGGGATTCCGCACATATCACAGGTCAGTGATCTGGATTTTCTGGCAGATTTTTTCCTTCTTGACATCAGTCCTAACCGCGTTTACTATTGGAAACTTTCGGCGATAATTAAATGACTCTATTAGGTATTTCAAAGAACCGCCCTAATTCTTATTAGCATGCGGCACCATACTAGCAATAATGTCTACCATCTTTGTGGGGATGGAAGAATCGCCAGCGCCGCTCACGATATGCCCAAGATGCGGAAGGCAAGTCAGAATCGACGGACACTGCGAGTGCGAAGCCGTATTTCTGGATACTAGTACCCCAAACAACAAGTAATGAGAGCATGGACGATCTCTGTGGGCCGACGCTTAGCAGACATTATGCAAGATAGCTGGCAAGTGTAGTCTGACCAAAGTGAGCTCTGTCAATCCGGGTCGCGATTCGGGCCGGGAATCTATGAAGCATCTGTTGTCCTTTGATCTTTAATTCAAGAAGGTCAAGAATTCTCCGTTCGTATTTCCTGTCCGCACTCAAATAGCTTGATTCAACCGGCCCCCGAAAACCATAGATCTCTTTGTATTGTTCCTCTCCGTCGGGCACTTGGAGCAGCTTCAGGACAATCTTCATTCTATCCCAAATGTCTGCCCGCAGCCGCATCACGGACCCAAACACGTGTTTCAGGTTTGCATCCTTGCAGCTATTTACGATTTCATCAAGTTCTTCGTCGGTGTCGGTAACAAGCGGGATGATAGGATCCACGTTGACCCCGCACGATATTCCTGCATCAGTGAACTTTTTTATCGTCGCAAATATCCTGGTGGCAGGAGGCGTTCCCGGCTCGACAATCCTTCTAATCCTCTCATCGCATGTTGTTATCGACCAAATAATAGAACAATTGTGACTGTAGCGCCTGTGGAGCTCCAGGTCGCGCTCGATCATGGAGGACTTTGTGAAAACGTAATACGGGACATTGTAGTTTTGCAACACTTCAATGCATTTTCTCGTCAAACCATAGCGCAGCTCTGCTGGCTGGTAGCAATCAGTCGCTGATGATACCATCACTGGATTGATAGTATCGGATTTCCACTTTCTGAGCTGACCTTCTAGAACTTCGGCCGCATTGCTTTTAGCGTATATTTTGTCGTAAAAGTCTGGAGACCATTCGTATGTTGCATAGCAGTAGGCGCACCGGTGCCCGCATCCCTGGTACGGATTTATGGTAAGGCCGTTATAGTTTCTAACCACGAAGGGGTGGAGCAACGACTTGCTCTTCTTTGGTTCGATCGTCGCTGCACCCCTGTACCACAGTGCCGACACGTCCACAGATTGCCGCGGCATTTCTAATAAGCGAGGCAGCACCTTTGGGGGAGGGGGCGTCAGCCAAAGATCGATTTGAGCTGGCAATTCAGATCACGCCTCGCTCCAGGTATCAGGTTCTGCCTCTGATTCATCCTAAAACGCGGCGGATAGGTCACTATAGTTTTTTATCTGTGTACATGCGAAGCTAGGGCACCAATGAAAGTAGGCGTAGCGGGGCTTGGGCTTATGGGTTCAGGCATTGCCTCGAGACTCTTGTCCACTGGAAATGAGTTATCACTCTATAACCGCAGCAAGACAAAGACAGCGCGATTCGCGGAAAATGCGATCATCGCTTCAAGCCCCAAAGATCTGGCCGACAATTGCGATTTTCTGATATCTGCGGTGACGGATTTTGAAGCAGTCCAGGAATTGCTCTTCGGGGAAAGCGGGATAATCAAATCCAGCAACCGCAACCTGATCGTCGCCGACATGAGCACAATTTCGCCATTGCAATCGCAGACCTGTGCCCGGTCCCTCCGTGATGCTGGAATTGAAATGCTGGGCATGCCCGTCATGGGCGGTCCGGCAGCGGCAGAGACAGGCGACCTTGTGCCAATTGTCGCTGGCTCAAAATTAGCATTTGAGAGCGTAAGGACAGTGATCGAACAGCTGGGACACCCTGTGTTTTATGTTGGCGAAAAAGACGGGGCGGCGAATGCGATAAAGTTGGCGCTGAATCTGAATATCGCGCTTATTGCCTGCGCGGTCTCGGAAGGCATCACACTTGTCAGGGGATCAGGCATAGATCCATTGCTATTTGTGAAGATCTTGAATTCCACGTACTTCAAAACAGGCCTTTCAGAAAAGAAGGGTCCCAAGATGGTGCTAGGGGATTATGATCCTACGTTCCACTTGAAGAACATGCTAAAGGACCTCGAGCTGGCGACCAGCACCGCGCTGTCGGAACATATTGCGCTGCCGCAGACCGCGCTTGCCCAGCAGATCTTTAGAGCGGCTAACAATAGCGGCTTTTCAGACATGGACTACACTGCGATATGCGCATTTCTCGCAAAGATAAACGGGCTGGACAGGCAATGATCAAGCTGAATGTCCTAAAGAAAGCAAAGGCCGATGACTTTATCGTTGTTGCGTCGCTCCCTGACATGGGAAGAGTAGGGGGACTTGTTTCTTCATTTCTTTCACAACATCTGAAGACGCAGCTTCTAGCCGAGATAACATCAAGTGACAAGCCCTGGGTATCGCATTCTGACGGCATTGTGAACGCCATTAATGACTCGTACAAGATCTATTACGACAAGACTCACAATTTGTTGATCTTTACTGGCGATTCCCAGCCCCAGGATCCGGGAGAGCTTTACAGGTTGTGCAACACCCTTCTGGACTACCTGCAATCAATAGGCAAGGTGAAAAAGCTCTACGGCGCTGGAGGCTATCTGCGCGAGCAGGTGACCGGCGCCCCACGGGTGTACGGCGTCGTGAATCGACCCGAACTCAAGAAGAATCTTGCGCAGAAAGGGATCGAGCCTGTCGGCAATGAGATAACCACCATAACCTGGTTCAACGGCCTTATCCTAGGATTGTGTCGCGAAAGAGAGATAGACGCGATCGGTCTATTTGGCGAGATAGCAGAAACTGCTGTGCCACAGCCGCTGGCAGCAAAGAGCATTCTTGCGGCGTTGTCACGACTGGAAGCATTGGAGATAGACACCAAGCCACTTGATAGACAATACGAATCAATACTGGAAGAAGTTCAGAAGAAAAAAGAGCCGTCAAAATTCGGACCTGGAATAGGCTAGCGTTGAAGCTCAGTCCTTTTGGTCTGCGTTTCTCCAAACGCTTACCTAGTGTATCGGAGAACCAGCAGGCAGATCCTCTGTTATTGTGAGGAAGATCGGCTTGCCTTCAGGTCCATCGGCTGCGAGCAGCATCCCTCTTGAAGTAATGCCTCCGATTTTCTTGGGTTCAAGGTTGGTGCAAACGACCACCGCTCTGCCAACAAATTCTTCGGGCTGGTAATGCAGTGCGCCTCCCACGGCCACTTCTCGCTGTTCGCTTCCGAGATCGACAGTAGCCTTGAAGACCTTCTTCATCCCTGCAATATGCTCGGCGCTGGTGATCCTGCCTATCCTCAATTGCACTTTGGAGAATTCTTCAAATGTGATGAATTGTTCTGTCGCCGGCTCGCTCATGGACCCGTAAACATTGCCAGCCATTAAAATTGGTTACGAAAATATCCGCTTGGCCACCTGCGAGTAAAAAAGATTGTCGGGCATGAAGCGCCTGAGCTTTACACCTGCCTTTTCTCTTGCCGAGCCAATAATGTATCTGGATTTCGGATTGGGCGAAGCAATGGCTTCTAATATTGCTGCACTGACAACAGTTGCGGGCAAACCTTTGGGTACATCCTGCAGGTATTTCCTGTAGGCTTTTACAAAACGAGATGTGGTCTGGTCGTTTCCAGAGGACACACTAAGCGATTCCACTCTGGCGCTCGTAATTGCATGAATGTTTGTCTCAATCACGCCTGGGTTGATGTTGATCACCTTTACGCCGGTATTCCAGAGTTCCATTCTGAGCGCATCAGAAATTGCTTCCAGTGCGTGCTTTGTAGAGCAATACGCTCCTGTCAGTGGCAGCGACACCAGACCCGCCATGGAACTCAGATTCACTATTCTCCCGCTTTTTGCTTGCATCAAGAGCGGAAGGACCTGCTTGGTAAAACCAACTAGGCCAAAAAAATTCGTTTCAAACTGCATCCTTAGTTCAAGCATGCTAAGGTCTTCAACGGCACCAGGCTGCACGTATCCTGCGTTGTTAACTAGACCGTATACTTCACCAGCTGACGAGATGTCTCTGACTATTTTCTCAAAAGTCTCCGGCTTTGTCACATCAAATTCGATCGGAATAAATCGATCCGACAAAGATGCGGATAGCTCGACTAGCCGATCGTAGCTTCTGGCAAGACCAAAAACTCTATAGCCCGCACCTGCAAGTGCGATCGATGCGTCCTTTCCTATCCCGCTGGAAGCACCCGTGACAATGACAGATTTCAATCTGATAGCCATGTTGACAAAGGTAGGTGAAAAACCTTGAGGATAACAGGCTCCACAGTTGCTTCTGACAAATCATTTGATTTTGTCAAATGGCTTCATGGCGACTGGAAGACTATCGATGATGTCTGTCGCAACCATGTGCAGACCAACTCGCCTTAACGCGATGTTTCCGGCAAGACCGTTAATGTAGGCGCCAAGAAGGGCGGCTTCAAAAGGCTTCATCTTTGTCATCAGGCCTGCAGTCAATCCCGAGAGGATGTCACCTGTTCCGCCGACCGTCATCGCGCAATTGTGTGTTCTATTGACTCCTGTCTTGTTGCCGTCCGAGACAACATCCGTCGGACCTTTCAACAGCACGGTAATGTCATGCTTCTTTGCCATGGATGCCACTCCAGCGATTCTGTCTTTTTCTGTCTTGCCGATCTCAGTTTGAAAGAGTCGATTGAATTCGCCCGCGTGAGGTGTAACTACCGCTCCTTTGCCGCCAATCGCCGGCAATATCTCGGGGATCAGGGCGGATGCGTCAAGGAGCAATCTTGTTCCTGCCTGCACCAACTTTGTCACCAACGCGATTATTGCTTCAGGTCCAGCAAGGCTCATTCCCATCCCTATCGCAGCAGTGTCTGCGCGTTTTGGAATCATGGCGGCGAGCCTATTCGCAGACCCTACTGTAAGCTTGTCATCCGGAAGTGGAAGTGCGATAATGTTTGGCGAAAACGACCTGACGGGAATGGTAATTGATCTGGGTACTGCGGTATACACCAAATCTGTGCCCGATTTCAGAGCCGCCATCGAAGCAAGTACCGGCGCACCATGATAGAATCTGCTCCCCCCGGCGACCAGAACTGTCCCATTATCGCCCTTTTTCGATGTTGTTCTCCGCGGAGGCATCAGTCGTCTCGCTAGCCTAGAATCGATTGATAATGTTGCCAATCGCCGGTGTTATGCGCCATTACCGAATAAACTTTGCCACGTTGACGACAGTATGATGATGCATCCGAACTTGAATGCAGAGAATCCCGAAGCACACTATCATCAAAGCAAGCTGTCTCCTCATGATGATCCGCAAGCTGAATACGATTCCTGCAGCAGTCTAGCTCGGCTCCGCATGGATTGTTACGATGGATCTGGGATACTCTGACCGGATCTGTTTCTCGATTTCGGAAACGCGGTCATGAATCTGTTCGATAGTCATTTCCACTCTGGCGCTTGGCTTGAATACGCATCTAATATCGATCTTTAGTATGCCGTCCTCTGCCCTGTACGCTGCCACATATGCAACCTCACGAACGTCCGCTGTTTTCCGAATTATGCTTTTTATAGAATCCTGAATAGCCGGATCAGAAATCGGCCGCACTCCACCAAGCTCCGGTATTCGTGGCTCAAGATGCACGGTGATATTCTCGACGCCCTTTAGCTGTTTTCTTATCGATTCTTCAACGGCGTCGGAAACCGAGTGTGCCTCAGAAAGGGTAGCCGTTCCATTCACCTGGACGTGAAGAGACACGCCAATCAGATCCGTGCCTCCTATTCTGGTTACAAGAATGTTATGGACTCCTCTTACGCCGTTTACGTCCGCCGCAGCTTTTTCTATTATGGATTCAGGCGGCGTGTTGCTCGTGCTGCCAGGCTCGAAATGAACCGTAACGTCACCTGGAACAACATAAAGTCCCGCATCCGTGAGGTCCATCGCGATGTTGGCTTCCACCTTTGCGCTTGTTTTGTGCGCATTTTCAAAGCTCATCTCGGAGCGAAGGGAGACGGTCACCTCGACAAATGTCTCTGTCCCCACCTTATGCATCTTTACATCCCTGCATTCTAGAACGCCTTCTGTGTTACGTGCTGCTTCTCTGGCGATAGATACTAGCCTGGGCGAAATGACATCTGTGAGTTCCCTTGCATTCCTATATGTGAACCTGACGCTCAGGTATGCCAGCACACCTCCAAGGAGTATTGCGGCAATCGAATCTCCGTGGATAAAGCCGGCCGTCACCAACCAGAGACCGACGAGTGCGACCGCAGTTGAAGCGAGATCCGCAATGGCATGGTAAAGATCTGCCCTGATAATCGTAGCCGCTGTCCTTACAGCTGCCCTGCTGAGAATCACTATCCGAAAAACGTCAACAGCGAGCGTGTAAATCACGGCTACAAAGGCTATTGTTCCGGGATTCACCATCGGTGTAGTTTGAGAACCGATAACAATCCTTGCCGATGCTTCGTAAATGAAGAATATCGCAACAACGAAAAGAGCCGTTCCCCCGATGAAGCCGCCTATTGTTTCGATCTTGCCATGTCCGTAGGTGTGGTCAGTGTCTCTTGGCTTCAGCGCCAGCGTTGTGGCAATTATCAGAACCAACGTGACTACCGCATCGAGCAGCGCATGAGCGCCATCGGTAAGCAGGGCCAGACTGTTTGTTGCGATACCGGCGGTAAACTCGAATACAAAGACGGATGAAATTGCGACCAGTGATATTAGTAGGGTCTTTCTCTTGATGGCTCCAACGTGGGCTCCGTCAGGCCGCTCTGCTGCCACTGTTAGGCGACAGCTGGTGATTTTGTTATTTAGGTATTTTGTGTTTCCACTAGCTACCAAAATTAGTCTGCTCTAAACCTCAGCGGTCATGTAACACTAGAACGAGTTTGGACGGAAAGCATAGAATGCAGAAGCATTCTATCTTTCGTTATCTACACCAAAGGAGATCTTTACACATGTTCTGAATCTGACAATCTTTCCGCTCTTGTCGTCCACCTTCGCTGTCATGTCAACGACTTCTATTCCGCTTATCCCGCGAATAGTTCGACGAGCTTCTTTGACGGCCTTTTGGGCCGCATCTTCCCAACCTTCGTCTGACGTTCCTATCAATTCCACTATTTTTGCAACAGATGCCATACGTTGAAGTTCTCTCGCAAGTTATTAAACAATTCGCGATTGAGATTCCACCATTTTTTTGGTATGACTAAGATCAGGAGCTGAGATCGCTTCAAAACGATTCTCAATCGAGCATAACATTAATTACCAAACGAAAGAAATTCTACGGGAGCCTGGATAGTTCTAGGAATGGTCAACTTTGGCAGAATATGAAAAGCTGGCAAAAGAAAACCTGTACCATGGCTTACCAGCTTTCATTCTGATTTTGTCGGCTGGGAGCGCCATCCTGTTCCAATACTCTGAAGGCGCGACAGACGAAGGAGCACTGATCGTGACATTGGAACTTTCGATAGAGGACAAAGACGGTCTTCCTTCAAGATTTGCAGAGATTGGAAGCGAGCTTTCAGTTGTTTCGAATATGAAAAATAACATGGAAACGGAGGAATCGATCGCAAACATCATACAGATAAAGGACTCTAATGATCGTGTTGTCTACCTATCGATTACACACTCTGTTCTACAAGGCAATGCCGGAGAATCGTTTAGGACCGTCTGGCGTCCAGAAGAAGAGGGCGAGCACGTCGTCCAGGCATTTGTCTGGCGGGATACCGAACCTCCAACGCCGCTTTCTCTTACTTTTACGCAGGTCGTCGTCTCAACAGAAGAGATTGAATGCACTGGTTCCGCGTCATGCTCGGAAGGAATCGTGACCCGAATAGTCGACGGCGATACGATCGACGTGAACGATATCAGGATTCGTTTCTCTCTGGTCAACAGTCCTGAATTAGGCGAAGGCGGGTACGAAGCGGCGACTTTGTTTACAGCAAAGGTATGCCCCATTGGCTCTAGAGTCCTTGTCGACGAAGATGATGGACAAACTTCAGGAAGCTTTGGCCGACAGATCGCCAAAGTATTTTGCGGCAACAAAGTGATAAATGAAGAACTGCTCAAGTCTGGACACGCCGTCATTCTAACCGCATTTTGCAGGGAAAGTGAATTCAGTAGCGAAGGTTGGGCAAGAGCATTCGGATGCTAGGGATGACCAGTGATCGCTCCTGCTAATACGTTAATGCTCCACTATGACGTTTCCTGAATTGCCGCAATTGGCTCAGCTATCCTCTGGAATGGCATTGCGTAATCAGGAAGGTCAAGGGACTGCGTTCGGCCGTTTTTGTAGAGAGCATATGTCCTGCCGTCGTATGTGCACTTTATGACCGGAAGGTTTTTCATTTTCTCAATTACGTCTGCTACCTTGTAGTATTCAAGCAGTTTGCGCGTTTCATAAACTGTCTGATTTTTCCGACGAAATCTCTTCTTGCTCATGAACTTGAAGGCAAGAACTATGTGGCGTTCAGGATAGATTCCAAACATGCTGCGAATAACCATGCAGCGCATCAGCTGATCCTCTGGAACGTACAGTATGTCACTTGTTCCAGACTTTGCCTCTATGGTCAGGAGGATGCCCTGGGCATTGTTGACGGCCACTATGTCCGGCAGCCCAGTGCTGCTGCCGCCAAGCCGGCGCGCAGACCAGGGGCCGCTGCTGAGCTTCTGGACCAGAGTATGCTCAAAATTGTAGCCCCTGCTGCGGCGGATGTTGCCCAATTATGCGAACGGTTCTACAAGCCACTCCTTTAAAGTTTCTCGGGAAATGAGCAAGTCTTTTATTGAAAGGGAATCACTAGATTTCAGATGACACTAAACCTTGGTAGTTCACTTGAAGAGATAGACCGGGATCTGAAGGACATTCAGGAACGCCGCGAGAACCTGATCAAGGGAACACGGGACGTCGTGACGCTTTGCAGCAAGTCAATAATCTCATTGCACCACAACCAGCTGGAGGATGCGAAAAGCAAAATGGGTCAGGCAAGAACAATGCTCGATGAACTGCGGAAACATGCGGGGCAGGATCTCCACCGCTATTTGGCGGTCCCTGAACAGGAACTCGTGGAAGCAAACTCGCTTTTGGCGATAATGCAGGATCAGTCTGTTCCATCAATGAAAGATCTGAACGTCGCAGGCGAGTCTTTTCTCACGGGTCTGCTCGACTGCGTCGGTGAAATCAAGAGGCTCGTTTATGACAGAATGCGTTCCGGCAGGGAAGAAGATGCTGAAAAGCTGTTTTCTGTGATGGAGGAAATTTATGGCGCACTGTATCCTTTTGCAGTGTACGACAACATTGTCCCCGGGCTACGAAAGAAGCTCGACGTGGCTAGAATGCTAATCGAGGACATCCGGGCTGTAGTCACCGAAGAAAACAGGAGAAAGGCCATGATAGAGGCGGTAGAAGGAATCGAAAAAAAGCTCTCCTCGGGTAACAAATGACTGCCTTGATCTTAGGGAGCAAGAAACCCGTAATTATTGATGGATTGTTCACTGGAAATCTTTAATTCACGTTCTAGGCAACTAGGATCCGTATGCCTCCGCTTGCTGCAGCCATCATGAATATCGCTGGCTCCGAGTGGATAATAATAATACTTCTTGCCGTCGTTCTGCTATTTGGCACAAAGAAGCTCCCTCAGGTCTCGCGAAGCATAGGGAAGGCTGTCGGCGAGTACGAAAAAGCAAAAGAGCTGTTCCGGAAAGAAATGGAAGAGGCGTCAGAACCGGTAAGAAGCATGACCAACCTGCCACGAATAACTGGGCCGGTGGCTACAGAGCGGGAAAAGCTGGAAACGATGGCAAGATCCCTTGGAATAAAGGATCACGCGGGCCTTACTGACGACGAACTCAGATCGCTAATATCGAAAAGAACCGCGAGATAGACTTTTGCTTAAATAGTGCCGATCAGAGGCATTTGCCCCACCCGTACATAAAACTTATAACATTAACTCTTGCTGAACTCGGTGATGCTACAAATGGATAAAAGCTCTAGTGCGACGACGATAAATCCATTCGAAATTGCACTGAAACAGCTTGACGAAGCTGCAAAGCTGATAAAACTAGACAAAGGCTTACACCAGGTTTTAGCGAATCCAAAGCGCGTACTTACAGTTTCACTCCCGGTAAAGATGGATACAGGCGAAATTCATGTTTTCACTGGATTTCGTTCGCAGCACAACGATGCGCGGGGACCATACAAGGGCGGAATCAGGTACCATCCTCAGGTGACCATCGACGAAGTAAAGGCCCTTTCGATGTGGATGACTTGGAAATGCGCCGTGGCTGACATCCCCTATGGAGGAGGCAAGGGTGGAATAATCTGCAATCCAAAGGAAATGTCGGATGGGGAGCTGGAACGCATGACTCGGCGTTACGCATACGCAATAGCTGACATTATCGGTCCGCACACCGACATCCCGGCCCCTGATGTCTACACGGGGGGCAAGGAGATGGCTTGGATAATGGATACATACTCTGCGCTCAAGGGTAACTATGTTCAACCAGAACTCATTACGGGAAAGCCGCTCGCAATAGGCGGCTCTCTTGGTAGAACTGAAGCCACGGGTAGAGGGCTATCATTCACCGTAAGGGAAGCAGTAAAGAAGCTGAAAATAAACATCAAGACTGCTACTGTGGCGGTCCAGGGCTTTGGAAATGCCGGACAGTTCTCGTCTCAGCTGGTGCAGGAACAGGGCGCAAAAGTAATCGCGGCATCAGATTCCAAAGGTGGTGTATACAACAAGAACGGCATTGACATTATTTCTCTGAGAAAGCATAAGGAAAAGGCCGGGTCCGTGGTAGGATTTCCGGGCACAAAGTCGATCAGCAACGAAGAAGTTCTTGAAACAGACTGCACGATCCTGATACCTGCCGCGCTTGAAAACCAGATAACAAGCAAGAATGCAGGAAAAGTGAAGGCAAAAATCGTCGCAGAGGCGGCAAACGGTCCGACCACTCCGGAAGCAGACGACGTACTGTACAAGAACAAGACACTGGTAATTCCCGACATACTTGCAAACGGGGGAGGGGTCACTGTATCTTATTTTGAATGGCTGCAGAACCTTAGAAGACAGTACTGGTCAGAGAAGGAAGTCAACGAAATGCTGGATACCAGCATCACAAAGGCATTCCTTGGCGTCTATGACACGCATGAAGAATACGGAGTGAATATGCGCAAGGCTAGCACATTACTAGCTGTCAACAGGGTAGTTGAAGCCATAAAGATACGCGGACTCTGGCCGTAAGAGTCCCTTTCTTTTTTTCAAGAATTTTACAGCTCTGGCTGACATTTGAAACGATAAAAGAAGTAAGACGCCTACTCTGTGCTAAACGAGTGTCCGCACGAGCAGCTCTTTGTCACGTTGGGGTTGTTGATCTTGAAGCCGGAGCCCATTAGGCTTTCAATATAGTCAATATTC
>JANWIX010000088.1 GCA_025449675.1 Nitrososphaera sp.
CTATCTCTGCAAGAAGGTTCAGGATGTCTGGCTGGTTGACAAAACCAAATGGCGGAGTATAGGGTCCGATTATCATGCCTGCTCCAATATAGCCAATCACCATTGGCTGCTTTAGCTTGTAGGATACTAGTGCCATGACGGAAGCCACAACCATGACTATTGCAAAATCTTGGATGACTTGAGCTGCGATGGTATCTGCCATGGCTTCTCTATTTTTTGCTCGCGTGAACGTAATATATAGTCAATATCCGCGGGAGGCGTGGAAAAATGTCCGCGCACATCATATCGGCTGCGTTTTGCAATCAATGCTAGGAGAACCAACAGTAGGGAATCACGACTCACGATCTTTTGACGTTAGAAACATGCATTCTGCACTACTCGTCTTTCCGGGACTCTTAAATACGGGAGACCGGTCATTGGTGTGGCGTACTATGCGAAAGAGGATGCTAACGTACGTTGCAACAGCAGGTATCGCTATTGTTTCACTGGTTTTAGTTGTCCTTACATTTCCTCCGATCAATGTCCAGCCCGGCAATTCTGCGGATCAGAATTCGACGCTGCGGGTTGCCGTGGTGACTGATGCCCTGTTCAATGATCAAGGATGGGGCGAATCCAGCCTAAATGCGGCTCAGTTCATAGAAACTCACTATGGAATAGCGGTCGCAAAAGAGGACAACATTGGAATAGCAGACATCGAATCATCTTTGTCAAAGTATGCACGGGAAGACTATGACCTGATTATTGCGCATGGTTTTCAGTGGGGCGATCCTGCGGTAAGGGTAGGAAAACAATTCCCAGAAGTGAAAATCGTGGTGTTTACGGGCCTTGCTGAATCAGGTAACGTTGCCTCCATATTTCCGCAGCAACAACAAGGCTCGTTCCTCCTCGGAGCCCTTGCAGGCATGATGACAAAAACAAACGTCATCGGATACGTTGGAGGAGAAGAGTATCCAAACCTGATCAATATCTTTGGAGGCTTTGAACAAGGGGCAAAAGAGGTGAATCCCGATGTTGTCATAATAGGCAGGTACCTCAACGACTGGGATAACACAGCGAAAGGCAAGGAAGCGGCGACTTCAATCATACGGCAGGGTGCAGATGTAATATTTCACGTAGCGGATTCATCTGGACATGGAGTCATTAGGGCAGCAGAAGAAAATCAGATCTATGCTTTAGGCGCAGTTCAGGACCAGAATGAGTTGGCACCTAGCACGGTCCTTTCTTCATTTGTTCTGGACGTGGACAAGGCATATGACAAAGCAATCAGCATGACAGTAGACGGCACTTTTGAAGGACGGATTCTAAAGCCAGGAATAGAGCCGGAAAAAGGCGCGCCCGGAGATGGGGAGGTATACCTGGCACCTTTTCACGATCTTGGCAGCAAAGTGCCAGCAAGCACAAAAGCAAGGCTGGAGGACCTGACCCAGAAAATCCTGGATGGGGAGCTTCTCGTGCCTGAAAGACTTGAATTAGAATCTCCGAGTTAGCCCAGTGTGAAATTGGAGGTTGCGACTCACCATAGAACATTTTACCAGGTCACCTTATCTAGGTCGCCATAGCTCATCTGAGATGCATCTTTGGATCGAGTGCTCTCGAGGAAGAACATGGCGCTGGTTATTCTCATCATCGCAATAGCCGGTTTTGTGTCCGTAATATCCTACCAGTATTCGCTATCTACTTCCCGACAGATTGAAGCGCTGTCGGCTCAGGATATCCGTTCCAATGTCGATATCCAGGCTCACGATCTGACAATTTCGTTCTCGAACAAGCTCGGTGACTTGGTCAGCATATTGCAGGTCGTCTCTGGAGCACCAGCGGTGCTGCAGGGTGATTTGGAAAGAGCAAAGATCATTTTCAACAAAGCTGACGACTCTACTTCAGAACTAATCGACTTTTACATGTGGCTCGACGCGGATGGCAAGCTGGTATGGCTCAGCAACATAAATCAAACCACCTACGAACAATACAGAGCCACCGATCTTAGCTATAGACTTTACTTCACCAGCGCTCGGGATACAGGGCAGACATACTACAGCAGCGTCACTGATTCTAATGATCGAGTTAACAGGCTCTATGTCTCTGTACCGATCCTCGATAACATTACATCGTCTTCAAATCAGTTCGAGGGAATAGTTGCCGCTGGCATTAGGTCAGATCTCCTTGGCGGCTTTCTGGAGCGGCAGCTACCGCCAAATCTCAAAAGCGAGGTCATTGTGCTAGACAACACAGGCATCATACTCTATTCCAAGCACCCGGAATACGTCGGCAAGAGTGTCTTTGGAGTTAGATTCCAGTCCTTCCTTTCCTCACAAGACGTTGCCATGCTAAGAGAGATGAACAGTGGGTTCAAGGCAGCTCTAGCTGGGAATTCAGACTTGGTTGATATCACGACCTCAGACGGCGAAGTAGTAACATTTGCGTACAAGCCTATCCTGATCGATGGAAAGCAATTCGGCGTCCTGTATATTGTCGCCTCGCACGAGTACGTTGCCAGCGTCTCTTCGCTCATAGAGCAGCAAAAGAACTTTTCGATATTTCTGATCGCACTAACTACAGCTGCCGCCATGGTGATAATATTCGTAATTATAACTTGGAACAGAAGGTTGGAAAATGTTGTTGATATGAAAACTGTTGAACTTAGAAAGGCAAATGAGCGGTTGGAGACTCATGACAAGATGCAGAAGGAATTTATCAATATCGCCGCTCATGAGCTAAGAACACCCGTCCAGCCGATTCTTGGCATGGCCGAAATACTTGAAGGGGAGTTTGGCGATAGAAGAGACGATATCAGAATTATCACCCGCAACGCGAGGAGACTTGAAAAGCTCACGCAAGATATCCTGGACGTAACAAGAATCGAAAGCCAGTCGCTGAACCTGGTTATGGAGGAATTCGACATCGGCGAGCTGATAGCGACGATAGTGCAGGACTATCGGAGGCAACTAAATGGAGAAGGGACTGAACTTGAATATCTCCAAAAGGAAGAGTCTCTGCCAATAGAAGGAGACAAGGAAAGGTTGACCCAGGTCATAACCAACTTCATAGACAACGCACTAAGGTTCACCAAGAATGGTAAAGTTTCCATTACAGCTGGAAGAGAACCCGATGGTGGAGTACGGGTATCAGTAAGCGATACGGGCATTGGAATCGACGCGGACATGTTTTCGCGCCTGTTTACAAAGTTTGCCTCCAAAGGTGAAAGGGGCACCGGCCTGGGCCTGTTCATTTCCAGAAGCATTATCGAAGCCCACGGAGGCAAGATATGGGGAGCCAATAACCCGGATGGAAAGGGTGCAATGTTTGCTTTTACTATTCCGCCACATCGTTAGCCCCTGCTAGTATCGGCTTCAAGACTAGAGGTTTGAAAGCCTGCCGTGAACGAACTTTCTATCCGCCTCTTCCGTTCTCCCAATAACTCTAAACCTATACTGATTGGGATAAGTCGAGCGATACAGTCTTGCGTAACTTTCCGCAACATCGTATGTCGCAAAAATCTGCCTAACGCCGTCTACCGTGGTTTCCCTCCCGTCAAGGTCTATAATATGCACCACATAGGATTTTGGTAACTTTCTCACCTGCCTTATAGTCATGGATACCGTAACTATTAGAAAGATAGCTGCGATCGTTACGACTATGGCAACCTCAAATCCCCTCACAAATGCCATCAGGTTAGCAATCAGGTACTGGTTCAGGATCTCGTAGCCATCAGTAAACAGCCTGTAAAATACGGCCACCACGATATCCAGCGCCATGCCGATGTTCTACAATGAACTTCCATACTTAAGAATGTTGGTCAGCGAAACCTGCTCCGGATTGCACAGATATTGAAATGCTAGCAGACAAAAGCCTCAGCGGTTCTGCAATCGGCATGAACCTTGCTGTCCGAAACGTAGCCGCAAGAGGGGCAGGCCAGCGTCAGCATCTGATCACACAATGAGCAGTGGGTCGTCCCCTCGGTAAGGTCAGAGCCGCATCTCCTGCAGATAGTTTCTGGCATGAGGTTTTGGATTTGCTCCTATATCCGTTAAAAGCATTCCGCAACTAGACTCGCAAGGAATCGCATATTAAGAGGTAAATGGGGTGATGCGTGCTTGGACCGTGAGATGCCCTAGCATGCTTTAGACCGGGCCCGCCCTCAAAAACTTGATTCATTCAATCGTAAAAAGAGATAGATAGCGCCAGACAGCATGGCAATCACCAGAGGTTGCATATTGAGTCGTGTGTTTCTTAGCCACATGCTCGAGACACGTACTTTCGACGATACAGTTCTTTTATACAGCTTATAGAATCCAAACTTAATGCAGGATTCGATGGCTCTAGTCGAATACAGGAAGCGACGGAGCGCAACATGATAAATTACACATCGATTGCCGTCGGAATGCGCTTGCAGAGGCGAACGCGGAAGTAGTGACCTTGACCAAAAAAAACCACGTAAACAAGGATGCAGTGTTTTCCGTTGCCATAGAGAACGCGTTGTCGGCGCTAGGGGATCCCGTAAAGAAAACGATAGTGTGGCATATGCACAATAAGGGCATATTCATAGGGACGAAGGATTTTGATATCCGAACGTTCTATCTGGTGCTGGAGGAGTTTATCGGTTCAGCTGCAGACGTGGTGGTGAAAATGATTCATACGGACCTTCAGAGGCAGCTAGTTCAGAACGATATTTTGCAACGTTTCGCTCCTGATCCCCGTAGCGATCATCCTCTCAATAAAATTGAGAAGCTGATGAAGTCAGAAGATAATGACGATTGAATTCATCGGTTGCTGAATTCAATTTTTCATAAACATGAATCGTGCCGGTGCTACATGCTTGGTATTTCTACAAGCACGTTCATGCAAAGAAGTCAGTGTCCTGCAGGTATCTTTGCCGGTTTCAAGTGCTCTCTAATCACATGCCATAGGCACGTACTGCAGACGATACAGTTCTTTTATACAGCTTATGGAATCTGGACTTCATGCAAAGTTCAATGACTGTCTGTTTTGCAGGAATGGAATTTGATGGCAAGGCATTGGTGGCCACAGACCAGATCCGTCTCAATGTACCAAAGAACAGCATTGAAATCAATAAAAATGAGCTTGAATTCAGTTGTCGTTTTTCAGGGGTGGCACTGCCATGACTAAGGATTATTCACCAGAGAAGAAAGCCGCACTCTTGAAAGCGATAGACAATGCGCTAACAGGCATGGGGGAGCCTGTAAAGAAGACAGTGATGTGGCATCTGAATGATCAGGGAGTATACATTGGCTGCAATAATATCGATGTCTTAAGGTTGTATTCGACATTGGAACAGCTGATTGGTTCCGGCGCAGACGTCGTTTTCAATGAGGTCTATTCTGAGCTGGAGAAGCAGCTCACTCCGGACATCTTGACCCGCCTTGATTCCGAATCATGCCATGATTGCCCGTTGACAAGGATTGAAAAACTATTGAATGCAGGTGGGAATAATTGAGTTCGTCTACATTCGATTTCAAAAAGCCGCGTAGAAACCTGATTCTCGCTGCGGTCGCTGCAATTCTAGCGGTGAACGCCATAATACTATTCGCACCTGACGTAGAGAGCAGGAACTATTACGGCAACATAACAGGCCCGGTTACAGCTGCAGTTGCTGCGGCGTTTTCATTACTAGTCGTAAAACGACAAAAGCTATCAGGAATATTCGGAAGGACCTATGCCGCCCTAGCTATTGGACTGGCTATGTGGTTCATAGCGGAAGGTCTGTGGACCTACTATACGATCGGACTGCAAGTAGAAGCTCCATTTCCGTCGCTAGCAGATGTCTTTTGGCTTGCGGGATACGGTCCCCTGGGCTACCATTTGTTTGCTACCGCCAAGTTCTATGGCCGAGTAAAGAAGCATACTACAGTAATAGTAAGTGTAGCGGCAGCAATCTTTGCGGCGGCTTATGTCAACAGCATCATTGACTCGTCGATGCTGACCGGTGAAAACTCGTACATCCCGCTCGCAATCACGATTATTTACCCAATACTGGACGCAGTGATGGTCATTCCTGTGGTACTCATACTGGTGAACCCCGTTCGGGGCCAGCTCACATCGATACCGTGGATCTTCATATCGTGGATTTTCACGACATCGGCGGATGCCATGTTCGGTCAGACAATAGTCGCTAACCTTGCTGCAGAAGTGACCATCTGGAACCTTCTCTACAATGCTGCCTACATCTGCATGGCTGCCGGCCTGTACTGGTACAACAGGTATTTCATATTCGATGAAAAGAAGCTGACCGTTGCTTGGCAGAGGGCGCACAGGTGAAATAACAGATGTTGGATGGCATGATGGCAGGTTTTCTATGCAAGATGATGGAAGCTTCCGCAGACCTAGGAGATCCGCTGCTTCAGTCCGCAGTACTCTACTTTGGTTTGGGAGATGTTCACCTCGACAAGCAGATGTTTTCTGTTTTCGGCATGCTGGTAGCATCGCTGATAGAAGAACTGGTCTGATCTAGGCGTTGGATTCTCGCGTTTCTTTGGAATTGCCTGCCTTAAAGAAGCACAGCAAACGTTTCCTTGGGTCTTAGCGGACGAGACCTACCAATGAATTCGCTCGCTTTCATCATTTTTTCCGTTCAGTCATCAGCTTGAACAATTCTGTAACCTGATTTTCGGTCAGGTTATTCTTCAGAGGTTCTATGACGTGGATCATGCGTTCCATCTTGTCTTTCATGCTGGTATCCTCGACAGTATTAGTCAGGACATCTAGGTCGAAGGGCTTGTGCAGTAGCTCGACCACCTGCCCGAGACCGGACAGCGACTCTAGCAGCACGTCTTTCAGATATGCGGAGGCAAAGATAATGCGCTGGCTCGGATTTATCGAAAAGATCTCTTTGGCCACGCCCAATCCATCTTTTTTGGGCATTCTGTAATCCAGAATCACCACGTCAAACGGCAATCTATCCGGGGTTTCGCGGTCTGACTTTGCGGCCGCCTGCCTATACTCTGTCAGGCAATCTTCGCCGTTGTCCGTGAGGGTCACGGCATGCCCCTTGCTCTCAAGGGCAATCCTGTACGTCTGGGCAATCCCGGGCTCGTCCTCGGCTATCAGGACCCTGACGCTGGTTGGGTTTGCCATCTCGTTAAGGTCATTTTCGAACCTCCTAAGGGCGTCATCAATGTTGTGCCGAAGCTGTTCCAGTTTTTCCCTCGTTGTTTCCTTGATCTTTTGGATGTCATTCATTGCATACACATGGTAGTAGCCGCCCTCCTTCAGGTTCCTGACTTCCTTCATGCAGATGCGGTGGAGAACCAGTTTTTGAAGCGACCTGAAAACCGTGCTCTTTTCTCTCATCGCTTGGGCTGCTATCTGCTCGAGTGACAAGGGCTGTCGTGATTTCAGTAGAACGATGACCAGGCTTAGATCGAGTGGAGTCAACCCGTAAAGGAATACCAAGAGGCCCCGGACGTTGGAAGTGTCCCACATGAGGGAACTGGTGCGGCTGTGCGACATGGTTGTGTATGGTCTGTGCAAAACCGTGATTTAGGATGCAGTGTGTAAGGGACTTGACACACAGAGGGATATTAGGTCATGCGTGGTAATGGCAATAGGTCACAAAACCATGCAAAACGCGGTAACGACATCAAATCAGAATCGCAAGTCAGGATTCCTGCTCGGCATAGTCTTTGCGGGGCTCCTCGGGATAGCAGCTGTTTCCGTTTCGGGTACGGGTGATTTTACAACTACCACCACGGAGCAGTCTTCAATCGGCAACGTAATCACGTCAGATAC
>JANWIX010000089.1 GCA_025449675.1 Nitrososphaera sp.
CCACCCTGAGAGCGGGCGAAAAGTACGAAAAGAATGCCTATGAACAGGAGCGCAAGTAGCGGCACCACGAAATCCACGGATTTATTCGCGTATGTCTTCTTGTATCGGGCTATCTTGCGTCATCCCCGGCTGGCATTTCCGAATATTACTAGAGCTGCAATATTATAAATCCTTATACGTGAATTTTATCTGCACATCAAGGCATTTCAAGCGGCTAGCCGCCGGCCCATCGCTTGAATAGATTGTGGTCGATACCAAACTGGTCAAGCACTTTGCCTACAACATGGCCTACCAAGTCGTCAACAGTCTTTGGCCTGTGATAAAATCCTGGCATCGCCGGCAGGATCACAGCTCCAACTCCTGCTAGCTTCTCCATATTTTCAAGGTGAATCCTGGACAGCGGAGTCTCTCTTGGCGCAAGCACCAGCTTGCGCTGTTCCTTGATGCATACTCCTGCCGCCCTTGAGACCAGGCTGTCGTCAAACCCATTCGCGATGCTTGCCAGCGTCTTCATGCTGCAGGGGACTATAGCCATGCCGTCAATCCGAAAAGAGCCACTTGAAATTGCCGCTGCCATGTCGCCGTCTTCGTACACCTTTGTGGCAAGCGACCTGACGTGATCCACGGTTTCGTCCGTCTCAATTTCAATAGTCCGGGCTCCCCACGCCGTCAGAATAAGGTGCGTCTCGATCTTTAGCTTTTGCAGCGCCTCAAGTAGCCTGATTCCATAGATAACGCCTGAAGCACCGGTTATTGCAACGACTAATCTCAAGCGGATAAAAGATCCCTGCTTTCGTTATTTAATGATGATGCCCGCAAGCACATTTATTTACGAATTGTCGCTGCCTTACGGCGTTGCTCACCGTCTTTGGCACAGTGGCACTCGATACCACTCGTACGCCATTTCGCACGGAAACAAGAATACTGGGCGGCGCAGCAACCTTTGCTGCCGTTTCAGCAAATGTTTTTTCCAAGACCTCGATCGTCGGCGTGGTGGGTTCTGACATGCCGCCGGAACATCTTGCCGCGCTCAGTTCAAAGGGGCTGGACACAACGGGCATCGTGACTGTAGAGGGCGGCAGGACATTTCATTACGACTCTTCATTTGATTACGACCTGTCAAACAGGACAACTAACAAGACAGAGCTTGGAGTCGTGGCCGGCTTTGATCCCGTGATTCCAGAGGAGTACGCCAAGTCAGACTATGTCTATCTTGCAAACAACGATCCAAAGCAGAACATAAAGATCCTGCAGCATTTTGACGACCCCAAGCTGGTGGTGTGCGATACGATAGAGTTTTGGATCAATGGAGCAAGGGACGACGTGGTGGAAATGATAAGCAGGACCGACGGCGTTGTGATAAACGACAATGAGGCGAGGCTTCTCTGCAAAGAGGCAAACCTCGCAAAATGCGCAAAGAAAATAATTTCGTGGGGATCAAAGTTTGCGATAATAAAGAAAGGCGAGAATGGCGCCATCTTGTTCACGAGCGACGGGCTGATATTTCCAGCAGCCGCATTTTTTCTCGACGAAATAGTTGATCCCACCGGAGCCGGAGATTCATTTGCAGGAGGATTTCTTGGCCACATTGCCCGCAGGTCGCGGTCAGATTTCTCTGTAATGAAAGAAGCCGTAATATACGGAAACGTCATGGGGTCTTTTGCGGTAGAGGATTTTGGCGTGAGGCGATTGCTCGGGATAACAAAGGAAGACGTCGAAGAGCGTTACACAAAGTACAGGAATCTTGTGCAGTTCTAGGACAAATTAAATAGCCGGCCGCGTCATTTTGCCGTTATGGGCAGAACTGAAAAAAGGCTTCTTGGCAAGAACGCGGCAACTATAATCGAGACAATGAAAAAAGCATACTGCGACGAGATGAGGATATTCCACTATTTCTGGTACGTTGGAATCAACATGGAAGGCATAGGTCTGATCACCTATGCCGCGGCGCTAAAGACGCAGGCAACAGGAGAGCTTTTGCATGGAGAGCTTCTCGCAAACAGAATTTCAGAACTCGGGGACAGGGCCCCGAGCGATCCCGGAGAATGGAAGCAGTACAGCACCATAGGGCCGCTTGACCCGGCGAAACACCTTACCTTGCGGGCCGCTCTTGATCGCGCGCTCGAATTTGAAGGCAAGGCAGTGGAAAATTACAATGGCCTCGCAAAGAAGGCCCTGGAACTTGGAGACTTTGTAACCTACAACCTTGCCACCACGATTCTGGCAGATGAGGTAAAGGACGAACAGCATACCGAAGACATCCTGAAATCACTAGAAGTAAAGTAACAATGGCAGTCAACCTGTCCAACGTCGATCAGGCTATCATTTCGGAACTAAAGATAAGCGATGACGAGGCACAGGTCTTTATCATCATAGTAAAGAAGGGAAGGATGGATCCTGCAAAAATCTCTGGCGCGCTTGGCTGGAGTGACGAGCAGCGGGCGCTGACTGCCGCAAGATCGCTTGTCGCCAGAGGGATGATAATTGACATCACGAAAACAGAATTCGAGTCCTTACATCCAAGGTTTGCAATAACCAACCGCTACAGGAGACGCTGCGAGGAGGACGGAATTCCCTTCAAGAAAAACCTAAAAGTCGACAACATAGGCATCCTGCTCGAGCGGCCGTACGATGATGCAAGGGGCTAAATACCGCTGCTTCGCAGCATGAGCGGCGAATGACGACTTCGGATCCCACCGGAGGAGACAAGGTAGTCTACTTTGGCGTGATAAACGTCAACGAAAACAGCAAAACGGTCGGGTCGGTGGACATTTGGCGCAGCCTCTTGACAAAAGAGCTGTTCTGCGAAGAAAAGCGCCTGGGGATTCTGGAAATAGTCGACTATATCGGCATGCCAAGAATAGACAAGGACAAGAAATGGGCAGTAGCCGTCAGCAGAAGCAGAAAGGGACACCTCCGATGGCGGCTCGTCAAGCTGATACAGAACGGAGTGTTCAAGTTTACAGACGCGGACGACAAGGCAATTGAAGTTGAGGTCAAGGATTTTCAGATAAAGGACCCCGAATGGTGGAGCTTTCTGGTCGAGCAAAACGTGAACCGCAATGTCGAAGTGGGAGTCGAGCCAAAGAAATGATGCGCGATGATGGCGACGGCACCGTTCCTGTCACGGTGTTTGTAAAAAGCGCGAAGGGAAGCGAGATAGCAAGCAAGCTTTCCGGTTATTTCGTCCTGAAGGGCAAAGAGTTCAGGTTTTCTGCAATTGCGTTTGGCAGGATAGGGGGGCACAATGCGAGCGTCAAGATACCAAAGACCACGCTTGACAAGGTGGCGAAAATGGGAGTAGACCCGGAGCAGCTGCAGCTGACGATACAGCGCAAGCTCATAGAGGGCGACGTTGTGCTGCCAGAAGGGATAAGGCCTCCGTCATAAAAGAGCGCCTTCGAGCGCGGTCCCGCATGTGCATTTTGTTCTTTTTTGCGGTATCTCCGGAATGAGGTCCATCATCAGCTTTTTTGTTTTCTCGACATTTTTGGCAAGAGTCTCGATGATCTCTGAAGAGCTCACCGGCTTGTCGGCCCACACGTCATAGTCGGTAACAGTTGCGACCGACAGGTAGCAGATCTCGGCCTCCCTTGCAAGAGTCACCTCGGGGACCAGCGTCATTCCAATGATCTCGCCTTTCATGGAATCGCGGTAGAACTTTGACTCTGCCCTTGTAGAAAATCGCGGGCCTTCAATGCAAATGTACGTGGCCCTGTCGTGGAGCGGGAAATCCAGATTTTTTATTCTCCCTATTGCGATCTGGCGCAGCTCGGGGCAGAACGGGTCTGCGACAGAAATGTGGCAGACCTGGCCGCCGTCGTAGAATGTATATTCTCTTTTCTTGGTAAAGTCGATGAACTGATCTGGAATCGCGATGTCACCTGGCCGGAGCGCCTCCTGCAGGCTGCCCACCGCTGAGGGCGCGATTATTCGCTTGACGCCCAGCTGCTTGAGCGCCCATATGTTCGCGCGGCTGTTTATCATGTGAGGAGGGATCCGGTGGCCCCTTCCATGGCGCGGGATGAACGCGACGCGCACACCGGAATATTCGCCTACTGTCACGAGGTCCGACGGCTCGCCGTAGGGCGTGTGCACCTTGATTTCCCGTTTGTCGGCAAAAAGCCCCGGATCATAGACGCCCGTGCCGCCAATGATCCCAACGTCCGCGCTCTGGGTCAATCGTAAAGCACCAGAGACTGTACCTCGTAACCGAGTTTGCGCAGCCTGTCCGCGCCCTTTAGTCCGCCAAGTTCGATGACAAAAGCAAATCCGGCCACCCTGCCACCGACCTCTTCGATGAGCTGCGACGCGGCTATCGCAGTGCCTCCTGTCGCAATGAGATCGTCGGCCACAAGCACGTTCTGTCCTTTCGTTATGGCTTCTTTCTGGAGCTCCATCACCGCACTCCCATACTCTATTTCGTACGATTTCTTTAGTGTCTTGCCGGGGAGCTTGCCGGCCTTGCGGATCATTATCATCCCCGTCCCGAATTTCATGGCAAGCGCAGTGGCCACGACAAAACCCCTTGATTCAATGCCTGCAACCGCGTCTATCTTTGCTCTCCCAAACGTGTGATGGAACTTCTCAGCAATGTAATTCAGCGCGTCAATGTCGCGAAAGACGGGATTTACGTCGCGGAATAAAATGCCGTCCTTTGGAAAATCGGGATAATTGCCTATGATGTTGCGCAGGTCGATCTGCTTGGTCGCTCCCACGCCACTAAAGCCGGGACGTGGCAGTAAAAAAGATTGCGAAGTTCCGATATGCTTTATACATTCGAACCGTGCAGTAGACGCGTTGCCCACAGAGCAGCAGAAGCAATTCCGCGAAAAGGTTGCAAAGCTACGGGACTTTAACGAGGCGTTTGAACTTGTAAAGTCAGTCGTGCTTCAGAAATTCGGGATGCACCGGGCCGGCCTCAACCTGATATTGCAAATGATGCCCAGCAACCTCGGGGCCTACCACATGCTCGGCTCAAACGCCATAGTGGTAAACAGCTACCTCCTGGCTGCAGTGAAAAAGATAACGGGCTCGGAAGAGGAATACAACTCGTACCTGTTCATGGTGCTTGCACACGAATATCTGCACAGCCTTGGGATTGTTGACGAGAACGTCGTCCGCCAGATGACTTTTGAGCTTTGCAACTGGATGCTTGGCGGAGATCACGTGGCGACGCGGCTGGCAAAGGAAGATCCTTCTACGCTTTACCCTGAACTAAAGTCGCTCATGCAGAGCCAATTCAGCCGGGACTTTCACGTGGTCAGGGACTTTGACAAGTCCAACCAGACCTACATCCAGTAGGTAGACGAGACCTATGCACTCACGAGGAGAGGAGAGCTTCTGGCCGATGAATTAATTGCAAAAGTGAGAAAGACGGCTGACGCACAACCCCAGATCGCAAGAATTTGCAAGAAAACGGCATGAAACTTGAATGCTTTTTCGCATAAAAAGCTAAGAAAATATAAATAAGAACGGGGACGTTAATCTTTCATAATGCCGATAAAGAATGGGGCAGAGTATATCGAGAGCCTCAGGGGCAGAAAGCTAAAGATTTTCCTTTTCGGTAAGGAGGTAAAGGAGGCGGTGGACCATCCAATGATTCGGCCTTCCATTAACGCGGTCGCAGAGACTTACGACCTGGCAGTCGAGGAGCCAGAGCTCGCCGGCGCACACTCTTCACTTTCGGGAATCCAGGTCAACAGATTTCTTCACATTACAGAAAGTACGCAGGATTTGGTCGATCAGAACAGGATGCAGCGCAAGTTGGGCCAGCTGACTGGCACTTGCTTCCAGCGATGCGTCGGCATGGACGCACTGAATTCTCTGTATTCCACGACTTTTGAAATTGATGCCAAGCATGGCAAGCAGTACCACAAGCGCCTGATAGAGTTCATCAAGATGGTCCAGCGCGAAAACCTGGTGATAGGCGGCGCGATGACTGATGTCAAGGGCGACAGAAGCCTCACGCCAACCCAGCAAGAAGATCCCGATCTCTTTGTGCACATTACCAGGCGCGACTCTAAAGGCGTTTATGTCACTGGTGCCAAGGCGCACCAGACCGGCTGCATCAACTCGCACTGGATAATCATCATGCCCACCATGAGGCTCAAGGCGGAGGACAAGGATTATGCAATAGTGGGAGCAATTCCAGTTGACGCGCCAGGAATCACGTACATCTACGGAAGACAGTCGTGTGACACCCGAAGTATGGAGGAAGGCGATATTGACTCTGGCAACGCAATGTTCTCCGGCCAGGAGGCGATGGTCATCCTAAAGGACGTATTCATTCCAAACGAGCTGATCTTTATGGACGGCGAGTACGAATTTGCGTCGATGCTGATAGAGCGATTTACATGTTATCACAGGCGGAGCTATGTGTGCAAGACCGGCCTCGGCGACGTACTGATAGGCGCGGCGGCAGCAATCGCTGACTATAACGGAGTCGCGAACGCTTCGCACATAAAGGACAAGCTGGTCGAAATGACGCATCTGAACGAAACGATTTTCGGTTCTGGGATCGCTTCTTCCTACAGGTCGCACAAGACAGCATCTGGAAACTGGCAGAATGACGACATGCTGGCCAACGTCTGCAAGCACAATGTCACAAGGTTCCCGTATGAAATAGGGCGGCTGGCTCAGGATATTGCCGGAGGGCTGATGGTGACAATGCCTTCAGAGCAGGAATTCAAAAGTCCCGAGACTGGGCCGCTGCTTGAAAAATACCTGAAGGGAAGAAAGGGCGTTTCTGTAGAGAACAGGATGAGGATACTGCGACTGATCGAGAACATGACGCTTGGTCGCAACGCGGTCGGATACCTAACAGAGTCGATGCACGGCGCAGGGTCGCCACAGGCCCAGAGGATCCAGATTTCCCGGTCTAGCCAGATCGAATTCAAGAAGAGACTGGCAAAGAATCTGGCCAACGTCAAGGAAGGCGAGGCAACCGATATCGTTCAGGAACCGTCGGAATATTTCGACAAGTTATTCGGCAAGAACAACAAGAAGGAAAAGAGATCAAAGTAGCTTCCTCTTGGTCTCTAGCTTGGTACTCCTAGCCCGATATCGCTAGCGATTTTTGGCGTAGTCTTGTTGTTTGCTGCGTTTGTCACCTTTCTTTCAAAAAGGATTATTTATCGGGTTGACGCTTATAGTATATTCGCTTTCGGGGGTTATGTTGAATGAAATTAAATGAGGCACAAATTGAAGATCTAACAGGCAAGGTTTTCCGGACAATAATTGGCAACGGCAAAGACGGCATCCTCCAGTCCGAGCTGTGGAAAGAACTCGACCTGACCAGCCGCGACGGCTCGAGGGTGGCTATACGCCTCGAAAAGCGCTCACTTATCCGGCGCGAAAAGATGCTCGAAAACGGCCGGTGGACATACAAGCTTTTTGCGGTAAAACTACCTGTCGACACGACTAGCATCGAAAAAGCCCCATGCCTTACTTGTCCAGTGGAGCACATGTGTTCCCTCGATGGCACTTACAGTCCTACCAGCTGCAGTTTTCTTGAAAGCTGGCTTGTCACTTCCTTTGAAAACAACGGCTCCTCAATTTCTAACCAGAAAACTCACCACAAGAACTCAAGGAAATGAGACTTGCAGACGCGCGAAAGGACCGCTACCGCCGACTGGCAAAGGACCAGGGCTACCGCGCCAGGTCTGCGTACAAACTTTTGCAGCTGAATGATTCTTATCATATCCTGAGAAAGGGGAGCAGGGTTGCCGATCTGGGGTGTGCCCCTGGGGGATGGCTCCAGGTCGCCACGAAAATTGTGGGCGACTCGGGCAGGGTAATAGGAATCGACATAAAGCCGGTTGATCCGGTTCCAGGCGCTGTCGTAATCCAGGGAAGCATCGAGGACCCAGGAATGATGGACAAGATCGGAGTCATGCTGGGAGGAAATGCAGACGTGGTTCTCTCGGACATTGCCCCGAATGTAAGCGGGGTCTGGGACGTCGATCATGCGCGCCAGATCTCACTGACTGCTGCCGCGCTGCTCTTTGCCAGAAACGTGCTGAGAGGAGGAGGAAGCGGCGTCTTTAAGGTGTTTGAAGGCGAGATGCTAAATGAAATGAGAACCGAATTAAAGAAGAGTTTTGGCAGGGTCATGCTCAGCAAGCCTACTGCAAGCAGGCAAGGGAGCAGCGAGCTATACGTCGTCTGTCTGGAGTTCAGACCTCAAAATATCTCACTATGAATGAGATTACAGCAGAATATTTCAATCAAACCAAATAACCGTAGATTAAAGTTGATTAAATTAATTAAGCTGAACACGGTTCTAAAGGTTACAAGACAGCAAATGTCGCACCCCAACTTGGCAAGTAACCCTGCCAGCCTGAAAACTGCAACCCCCTCAAAGGACATTGCGCACGAAAGGGTGCTCGTCCTCTGCATAGACAGGGACGACGACATTGGCACAAAGGGGGGCATCGAGACGCCAATTGTAGGGCGGGATGCGTGTATCAACGCTGCGACAAGGCTCGCCATAGAGGATCCCGAGGATGCGGATTCAAACGCAATATTTGGCGCAGTCAAACATTACGAAGAAC
>JANWIX010000090.1 GCA_025449675.1 Nitrososphaera sp.
AATATATGTTAATAATTGGAAGGCGCCGACCAAAATTTTTTACCGCGACATCCGGCACAGATGGCCGACAGATAAAGTTAAGAGCTACTGCTTGCGTGTCTAACGCAAGACTTGGACGGCGAATCCTAATTCAGGGAGACGCCCGTCAAATCATCCGGATTCTTCCAGGTAGGTTCAGGGCCGTAATCACATCTCCTCCATACTACGGACATCGTCACTACGGCGCGGACAACCACGAGATCGGCAGAGAGAAGACTCCGGAAGAGTACCTTGACTCACTAGTACAAGTCTTTGCGGCCTGCAAGGACGTCCTAACGGACGATGGCAGCCTGTGGATAGTGATAGGCGACACCAGGAGGCGTCACGAAAAGTTGCGCATACCGCACAGGCTCGCAGAAAAGCTCTCCTCGGAGGGCTTTGTTTTTCGCGAGGACATTATCTGGTACAAGAAAAACAACATCAGCAGCAGCTCCCGGGACAATTTTTCTCAGGCATATGAATACATCCTGTTGCAAACCTTGACGCAGTGCGTGTCCAAGGCAATGAGGCCATAAGCGGTAGGAACAAGGTTCCGCCACAACAGATGCTCCAGTATCAGCCCGTCGATGTGGACAAAAAGCGGATCACAAGAATAACCAGGATGATTCACGGCTCTTCGCTATCTACTCCCATCTCTGAACTGCCCTCGACGTCCGAGATAGCAAGGGCCTACGGCTACGACCCGGAAAAATTCTGTCCAACATGCTACCGCAAGTTCAAAAGGCACGCCACAAGGAGAAGGATCGGAGACCACAAGCACTACCCCATCTTTGCCGCATGCAACCCCCGCGGCAAGAACCCGTCTAACATATGGGAAATAGCGACAAGAGCTCACTATGGAAATGAGCACTTTGCCATATTCCCTGAAGAGCTGGTCGACATTATAGTCAGGTTTGCCACGGAAAAAGGCGATTCGGTGCTTGACCCTTTTGCGGGAAGAGGAACGACTGGCATAGTGGCTGCCTCGGCCGCAAATTCGTAGGCATAGACCTGTATGCAGAGAACGTGCATAACGCGAAAAGAAACGTTGCAAGGGCAGATGGCAGCGCAAATCTAATAATGGGACTTGTACGCACTAACCCGTATTGACGCTTGACGACTATTCGCTGACCGGGCCGGAAAAAGAAGGTCTTTACAAGACAATCTTTTCCAGGCGAGACGTGCGCTCGCATTTTGTCGAAGGAAAAATCCCGAACGAAGTTCTTGCGCGCATACTAAACGCCGCGCACCATGCCCCTTCTGTGGGCTTTTCCCAGCCATGGAATTTCATCCTGATCAGGAAGATGCCAACGCGCCAGAAAGTGAAGGAATCTTTTCTGCGCGAGCGGGAGCGCTCTGCTGCGATGCTTGAAGGCGACAGGGCCCGGCAGAAACAATACTTGTCCCTAAAGCTCGAGGGGATAATGGAGTCCGACGTCAACATCTGCGTCACATACGACCCGACACGGTTTGGACCGTTCGTGCTTGGCAGAACGTCGATAGAGGAAACCGGAGTCTACAGCGTCGCCTGCGCCATCCAGAACCTGTGGCTTGCAGCCCGGGCAGAAGGAATCGGAGTCGGCTGGGTGAGCATACTGGCAAACGCCGAACTGGAGAGAATTCTTGAAATACCTCCACACGTCAAGCCGGTAGCATACCTCTGCCTCGGCTATGTCGATGAATTTGCCGACAGGCCAGACCTGGAGCGCGCCGGCTGGCTTCCTAGGATGGATCTCTCTGATGTCATCTGCTACGAGAGCTGGAAATCCCGGCAGCCTTCAGAGCACTGGTCTGAATTTTCGAACGGCGTCAGCAAGTTTCATGAGAAAAACCGTGAAGACAATATATAATCGAAGTCCATTCGTTATTCAATTACCGGCAGGCAAAAGTATTGAAATTTCAAGCTGGCACCGGCGGGAGCGGAAATTGCAGTGCCTACTGCAGTGGCTCTTTGTTCTTTAGCATACAGCACCAAAATGCCGCAAGATACCTGTTCATCACACTCGCGTTTGCGGGCCTGCTTTCTACCGGCTGGTTCGGGATCCCCCTTATCCCAAAATATTTCATAGGCAGCACGACTGACATTGTAGCCGGGCTTTTTGCTCTGTTCAGCGCCCTCGGGACGATCTGGGGTGTGATGGCTTACCGCGAGTTCACGAGGTCAATTGAAATCGTCATAGAGGCCAGGCTGGCAGCGCGCAAGCTTGACCCATCCGTGGGCGAGTACGAGTACCGCTCCTATGATCCTACCACAAGAAAATATGAAGCCGGATTTGTGCCATCCGGGCCAATCGATTTTTGGGATAGGCAGACCCAGGTGCCTGACTGGATGGACAAGGGCAAGTACTGGCACATGCTGCGCAGCCTGCGGGGAGGTGACAGGGACATACGGCTGATGGTTGTCAAAGACAAGGACCTGCCATTTGAAACAGGTCCAAGGGCTGTGGCCGTGACCCGAAGGGAAAAAGTCGTCGAAGAAAAGCAGACCCAGCGGTACAGATACGTGGTAAAGATCCCGCAGTGGCTCGTAATGAACACCGAGCGCAAAAGGTACGCCGGCAATTCCGAGATTGCGGCAACAGAGCTGAGCGCACTCATTTCCGATCTCAACAAAAAGATAGTCGACGCTTCCAGCGAGGTGGCAGAGTGGGAAGGGCAAAGGATAAGGTATCCCTGGAGGATAATGACGCTAGGAAATTACCTGAACAAGAGCCTGCCCATCAGTATCGTATATCAACAGATAATCCGGAATTTTCCAGGCAGGAAAAAGCGCGTGGTTGATGAAACAAACGCCGGCCTGGCAAGCATTAGTGATGACGATCTAGTTTCGTCACTCCTCGAACTTGCTTCAAGAAAAGGCATTCCTCGAGAAAGGATGGAGATGATCCAGATCTTGATCAGGTTCCTGAAGAACGCCTACGCCCGGCAGGGCCTCGGGGAAGGTGCCAACGAATATCACAACTTCCACCATTCGTTGGAGGTTTCGTACATGGCGCTGCACATGCTTCCCCATGAACTCGAGCAATTCACTTTCGGGCCAAAAGACTATGAATTAATACTCATCGCGAGCCTTCTCCACGATTATGATCCATCCCAGGCCACTCTTGCTACAAAGTCAGCGATGCCCAAGGGCCCAAGCGTCGTCAGGACCATGGAAGAGATACAGAGGTCTAGAATCATCGATGCTTACTTTACGATGAGCCGGGAAGAATTCGAGAATTACTTTCGCGAATTCAAATCCGGGCTCGCGCCTCCTGTTGAGTATTCAACGACGCACCCCGAATATGTAAAGTCAGAATGGAGCTCTGTTGAAAGCACTGCGGTTGAAGCGCTTATTTGGAGAACCGACTTTCCTTTCAAGAAACAGAAACTCGCGCAGGAAATGTTTGCCCGTCTCCTGATGCAGCTGACAAGCCGAGGTCAGGACGGCGGCAGGGTGGAAATATTGGGTGAGGTCTTGTGGCTTGCAGACCTTGCCGTGACCTACATGGGTTCTGATCCGGTTAGGGCCTGGGACAGAGTTACCAATCTGTATGATGAGCTGAACCTGCCTAGGCTTGAAGCGGTACCAAGGACTGATGCTTTCTTTGAAGATTTCGCAACCGACGAACATTTTAATGAAATCATCAACACGAAATATTTTCCGGACATTTTCCGGCGGCGATGGAGGCAGATCTATGACTTTTTCCATGAGGGCAACCCCTCGACGCAGCTGGTTAGGACGATAGAGGGAGCGCGCAAGATGTACTCGCGGGTAAACCTAGAGATCGGGATGAGAAGAGGCGACTTGCTGCGGTCTATGGCAGCGGACAACTGGTCGGAATACTTTATCGGCATAGGCAAGGATCAAAACGAGGTCTTCAAGGCAAAATCCAGGTTCGGAGAGCTGGATCCGCAGAACGCATCCGCGTTCTGGGGCGACGCCGAAAAGCTAATCCCTTCAACAACGAACAGGTCAATAGACAATTTCTTTCTAGTGATACAGGAACACTCTGCTCCCTTTGCGACGCCCGAAGGCAGGACACAATTTCGATTGATGCTTGCCAACCTGACGAAAAAGCTGACGGGCGATGGCGCGCTGCGCGTCATTACAGACGTGGAGAAGGACACGCCTGCGTTCAGAGAACTTTTGAACGTAGCCGCACAGGCAGGATTCCGATTGGCAGAGAACAATGGCAAATCTTATTTTCCAAAAGACTGGCGAGATCCGGAATTCAAAGCCGGCATTGAACCCCAGATCTTGGTGTTTGATCTCAGTCAATAGAATGCCTTAAATGGGCGCTGGAAAAGTTGAAACACTGCGCGGGCTCGTAGCTCAGCATGGACAGAGCGAACGCCTCCTAAGCGTTAGGTCGAGGGTTCGAATCCCTCCGGGCCCGCTTCTCTAGCGGTGTCACATAGTTGGCCAATGGCTTCCAGAACCGGAAACAACAATTCGAACTGATCAGCTTCTTGCGCAGGTCTCTCTGTCATGAAAATCGATGCCTGATTTACTCTACTAGGTAGAATTCGTGTCCGTAAATTTCGTAGTGAGGCCTGAACTTCGCCTCTGCTTCAAGGGCATTATCGCCCGATACTTGGAAATCGCACTTTTTGCAGACAGCTCTCACAAGAACCATCCAGCCATCAATAATATATTATTTCCCGCTATATGTTGACCGAATCAAAATCATTGGTGCCCCGATGTAGAGGCAGTTCACACAATTCTTTCATGCGGACTTGATGCTTGTTTACGGGCAAACACGCTGCTGACCACAACCAATCTTTGCCTGAACGCCGGAGGTAAACCGGTCCGGGTTACCCCAGCTTCTCGGTCTCTCTTTCTTCCTCTCTTTCTTCGGCAGGTGTGCCGGAACCGGCGATCAGCCACATTAACTCCTTCTCCTTTTTCCTTTCCTCCAAGGTGGAGCTAGACATGCATTATCTATCCACTACAAACTACTTTACCTTTTCTCTATGCGTACAAACCATCAAACGAATCAAAGCCTTTTTTGCCTTCTCTCGCGAGTCCTTCAAGATAGTCGGCAGGCGAGTGGCTCTCGCAATGACCGTTGACAGGGT
>JANWIX010000091.1 GCA_025449675.1 Nitrososphaera sp.
AATGACTTTGAGAGCGCCTCGTCCTTCACTTGATCTTCAACCTGCTTGCCTCCAGCTGTTATTAGGATTTTGTTATCGATGGACTCTATGTCAAAGAGCGACGCGAACATCGTGAAAGGACTTCCAAAAGGCGATTAGAGCAGACCACATAAAATAATTAGACCAATGAATGAAAATACGTTTCACTAGATCGTCGAAAGGATTGCGCTCGCCATGAGGCATTCTACTCTTTTTCATCTACAGCCATCTGACGCGCTTGTTCTTTTGCAAGCCTGTCGATTTCGCCATAAATGGTCCTTACCAATAGCCGTGCACTATGAGGTCCAAGAAGGTCTTGCAGCGCCAAATGCAATTCGCCAAGACTGAATGAAGTCACCTTGGCCAGCTCGATCCCGTACAGCCTTTGAAGTTCGAATTTCAACGCACCATACATTTCGTCGCCAATTCGCGCAAGTACTCTGTTCGTGGCTTCCACTTTGAAAGTCTCGATCGTCGACTGAGGCAAGCAGCAAAGAGATAAAGAATCATGTTAAAAGCAATAATCTGTATGCGGAAGGACATGCACCAGATTCAGGGAACTATGCCGACACTATTTATTGTCATTTTTCTCCTCTCTGGCTTTATTGCGACCCTTGTCCGCAGCTTCTCTTGCACCATCATAGGCTTTGGTGCCGACCTCTGCGCCCTTCTCAATACCCTTCTTGCCAAGCTCGGCCCCTTTGTCTACTGCCTTTTCGGTGGTTTCCTTGAGCTTTTTCAGAAATCCCATGTTAGCAATGCAATAATCTAGTATATTACGCTGACTGGCATCGCCCCGAAGGTGAACCACTTCGGCAAGAATTCATGCGTGCGATAATCCTCTTTATTTGAATGTACTAGGGAATTCCACTAGAGGGTTTTTGCCCGGTTCCTTATCTAATGGGAGGCCTTTGCATAATGACCTTAGCATTCCTCTAAATATCATCAGACTATATCGTTATCGAAATGCGATGTCCAATAACTTCAAGCACTTATCAGCACTTCAAAAGAGTGCCTATATCTTGGACAGAATCCTAGCGGGCAAAACGACTGAACAAATTGTGGCTCTGTGTGATGGCGACAAGGCTCTTGTTCGCGGTTGCATCGAATTCACGAGGCAGATCAGATGGCTTAAGGAAAGCGATAATGAAGTGATTGGCTCTGATGTAACAGACGAAGGCAAGGCCGCAATCGCAAAGCACCTCAATGCTGAAAAGAAAATGTAAAGCAATCCACCCTGGACTCGCAGCTATTTTTTATACTTCCCTGACAACCGACGCCCATGAATCAATACTACGTCCTGGGAGTGGTGGCTTTTGCGTCACTTACGATCGGCGCATTCGCCGCTTCTGCAGAGCTACGCGCCTTTGCAGCTGCAACAATATCATCAGCTGAGATAGTAGACGAATCGATTCTTTCAGTGGATGTCAAGAATGGCGAAATCAAGGGTCCAGACTTGCAGGTAACTCTGTCACCAGCGGGAAGATAAAGGATGGTGAAGTGAAGGGTAGCGATATAGGTGCAGATTCCGTAGGAGCAAGCGAGTTGGTAGGCGTAACCAAACTTTTGTTCGCAGAATGCCAGTTTGAAGACAATGTATCCAGAGCTCCTGAGGATTGGTATGACGCCAGTTGTGCCGTGCCAGGCACCGTGGCCGGGGATAGAGTGATTGTGTCAAGATCAACTGACTTTAACTGCTACGACATAAACGGCACTTATACCACAGATGGGATTGTTCACATCAAGGGAAGGAATGATTGTGACCATTCAGCCGCTCTGGGAAAGACATGGTTTTCAATCATTGTGTTCGCGAAATAGATACTAGCGATAAAGGATAACCGTTAATTATCATTCGCGACTAGTACTCGAGTGTCAGGCGCAGGCTTGCAATAGCCATTAGACTATCGATAGTGGCACTTGTAATTATCGCTATTTATCACTTTGATGAAGTGGCAAGAGCAAGTGGATCGGCAGGCTTTCTACCAATTGCCAACCCGATGCAGAGGGGTCTTTTGTTCGAGTTCACCACTATGCTACTTGCAGCGGCAGCGTTTCTGATTTCATGGAAAAGACCGTCGATAATAATACCGATGCTACTGGTTGTTGCCGCCGCTCTTATGGTCATAGACGGAATTGCGATAGGCACAAAGCACTTTACCATATTGACACTCCCTGGGCCAATCCTGGGTCCGATCTACGGATTTGTAGTGTTCGCACTGGGAGTAGGCAAAGGCGATAGAAGCTGCGGTCGCCCTGAGGACTCCAGTGACTACTCTCAAAAGACAGTGAGATTTAACACAGACTGGGCTAAACCGAACAGGGAATTATAGACTTCCTAATACGCATCAGTTATTCCGGGGCCCACGTTCGTCGGATTTTGATTCTCCTCTTCATCTTCATGTGCAATTCTCTTGGATCTTCGTTCTGCGCTGGACATCAATAGCTCCGTGTTCATCATCGGATATAACCTGGTCTTTCAGTCCAATGTTATTTCAATTGGTGATAGTAGATTTTGCTTCGTCCTTGAACCTGTCGCCTTTTTCACTGTATGCTAGTTTGTAATCCTGAAGAATCGAATGCTTCAAGTTATGAACAAGAACAGAGAGTTCTTCCTTATCATTCAGCTCATTTCTTTTGTTCGGGTCTATGCCAAGCGATCTTAGCTCATCAAGCAGAAATGCTTCTCTCTCTTCATGCTCTTTCCCGAATAATTCTGACATGAAAGCATCCCTGCTATTCCTGCGGCAAGATATTATTTAAGGCTATTAGTTAGCCGCTCAATGGTTGAGGTCGGTTCTCGTCGGTATCGCAAAAAGCAGCCGATATTGCTGGAGAGCGGAGTAGAGAAGTGGATGACGAACGATATCAAGGATTACCTGGAGATAGTGATGAAAGAACTGAAAGGAGCGCGATAGGAATGCCAACCAAATCACAGCCTGCATCTGTGCGTGTCATGATCATGGGAGCATTGTGAATGGAATTTCCAGAAAAAATGGTCGGCACTTACTTTTTTCATTACGCGCTACACTAATAACGGATGTGAGACTGAGTTAACCGGATGAGTTCGCTTGTGTCTTATGGCATGGCTGGAATTGGAATCGCAGCAGCGATTGGATTTGTCTTTGCGCTATCCATGCTTAACACAAATACAACCATTAACGCCAACTATGCGAAGGTTCAGGAACAGAGCGAGGACCAGAACTTGGACTCGTCACAGTCGCTTCCGATGGAACAACAGAATACAGAAGATTCATACGCGGCAGACCAGCCCGTCGACAGCGCAGGAGCTTCAACGCCTGCCAAGAGCGCAGATGTCCCCGTGCGTCAGGAGGATCTATCTATCATCGCGCTAAATGACAATAGAGAAGTGATAGGCGAGGTAGAGTCTGGAATGCAATTTGTAACGAACAAGCCTGTGTTCATTCAAGCCAACGTTGTTAACCCGAGCCAAGTTATGGTGCACGATCGTTTCATTGCGCTAGCGGTCAAAAATGACATCTATGACAAAAATGCCTCAGAGTATGCGCCTCAGCAAGACGAGAAGTTGACCAGCTTTAGAGGCGACATTACGGCAAACAGCGGCATCGAGCTGGAATTGTACTGGAAGCCTGAAAGGGTTGGAATCTATACGATAGTATTGTTTTCTACGGATTCGTTTGAGCCGGTTGCAATGATCCCGATTGAAGTGGTTGACGCCTCTTCTGCCATGTGACCGTTCTCTCGCGAAATTGATAATTGCTTTTGCCCATTAACAATCCCGTTTGGTCCGGATTCAAAACATGGTAGAGTGAGTTCAGGACGCTAGATCATATTCAGGGGTGTATCGTCTTTCGGGACGGGAAAGGCATTCTCTATAGCTGCCAAGTCTTTGTCGGTCAGAGTCCAGCCTGCAGCTTCACTGTTCTCCCTTACGTGTTTGAATCTCCGCGCCTTTGGAATCGTGAAGGTATTCGGATGGCGTGTAAGAAAATTTAGTGCCACCTGTCGGGATGTTCGGCCATGCTGCTTGGCAATCTCTTCCAGCACTTGTCCCGCGCTGCTGCGCGGGGAAGGAAAGTTCCCATGCCCAAACGGCGAGTACCCAACCACCGCGATGCCTTGCTCAGTGCAGTATTGGAGCAGATGCAGCTCTATCGCGCGATCGCTCAGATGGTATAACACCTGGTTGCAGGCGAGGCGCTGCGTAGAGAGCGCTTCCTCGGCTGCCTTTAGTTCTTCCAAGCAGAAATTGCTAACTCCGATGAACCTCAACTTGCCATCAGAAACGAGCTTTTCCATCGCATGCATTGTCTGTGCGATTGGGTAGGCACCTGGCCAGTGCAGCAAGTACAGGTCAAGCCAGTCGGTCTTGAGCCGTCTAAGGCTTTGTTCGCATGCCCGGATAGTACCCTCGTACGAAGCGTTAGATGGCAGGACCTTGCTGACCAAGAACACTTCGTCGCGTCGCCCTTCGATGGCCTCGGCAACTATTTCTTCTTCCACTATTCCGCTACCATACATTTCAGCGGTGTCAATGTGCGTCATCCCAAGATCCAAGCCCAGCCGCAGCGCATCGACTCCCCGCCGCCGCTGTGAGCTGCTGCCCTCGATCATCCATGTGCCCTGACCTATGACGGGGATCTCGACGCCGGTCCATCCAAACTTGCGCTTGAGCATGTGGGGTCACTCTCGATCCCACATTCACATCAAAAATGTTTATCTATATAATTTCGAACAGTGCAACTTTTGGGGCACATTGACCCTAGCCAATATTTACGCGGGTTCTAATATACCTAATATACTGGACATACGTATGCTGTTTGAGGTGAAAGATTGGCTGAAGGCTCGAACAAGCTAGGGATGATTAGTCTAGGAATCGCCATAGTATCCATAATAATTGCCGGAGTATCAATAGCAATGCAGGCTGGGATTAATGCTAGGATTGACAAGCTGAGTCTACCCACGGATGGAACCAAAGTGACGGAAGTTGGAGCGCCCGGAAATGACCCAAATGAATTTTGGATATTCACCCAGGAGCTTAATGCAGATGAAGAGAAATTAGGCATACCAGTCGCAGTATTTACTCTTACAGAAATGACCGTCCACAAAGGAGACGAAGTAACCATCCACTTCTACAATCCTGCCGAGGCGGCTGAAGACAGGCATACATTCACAATGCAGGCCCCATACGAGATGAACCATGATTTGGCTGGCGGAGAGAACGCGACATTCTCTTTCACAGCTGACACGGTTGGGCGATTCACCTACTTCTGTACGTACGATTTGCCTAGCATGATAGGACAGGTTGAAGTGCTCCCGTAGGCAAATCTCCCCATTTTATTTGAGGCGCTTGATTAAAAGTAGATACATCCTTCGAATCAATTAAAGGCTAAATAAAGTCAATTTTGTTGCTTAAGCCCTTGATATGCGATTAGGACAGGCTTTTATAGAATGACTTTGTGGCGTGGCACAATGGCAGAGAAATCTAGAGGAGGTAGAATGTCTGCTGCCAAAAGACGGGCGGCAAAGACTCCCGGCGGATCAGGACGAGTTAGAAAGCGAGTGGCTGGCAGGAAAATCATGAAGACGTGATGACTAGAGGTTCAATCCATCTCAGGGCATTTGTCTTTCCTTAGGTCCGTCAAACGCTAATGTATTTGGAGTGACATAATGCAACATTTACCAGATACGCACTACATTCCATGCATGTCGTTAGCAGCTAGCGACAGAGTCAAGCGTAAAGCAGCCAATATCGTGCTTGCAAGGCTTGGCGAAGACATGATCGCGGTAGTAAAACATCACTTACGCCGATCATACGGAATCTCGTTTGACCCGGACGACGATTCAAAGTTCTCGCTCGATCAATTGCATTTTGGGCTGTCTGTGATGCTTGGCGAAGGTAGTGCGAATAACCTTCTTCCTCAAATTACCGCGGAAATCAAGCAACTCATGCAAGAACAAAATGCACTGAGCCACTTTCAAGGCAACGAAACATCGGGTAACAGTCATCATTCTCTTACCTGATAGGTTTCCGACTACTGCCTCACTTAAGTAGATGGTTCAGCTAATAGAGGCATGGCAGCGAACACGAGGGTGGCCGTTGTTACCGGCAGTTCTAGCGGTATCGGCCTTGCAACGGCTCTGGAGTTAGCGAGAAATGGATTTTTCACATACGCGACTGCAAGAAATCCGGCAAAGTCAGGGGTCATTATGGAAGCCGCGAAAAAGGAAAATCTCCCAATTGCTGTTGTCCAGCTTGACGTAACAGACGATAATTCTGTCAAGCGCGCAGTTGATCAGATCCTGAATGAAAAGGGCAGAATAGACGTTTTGGTCAACAACGCTGGCTATGGACTCGCGGGGGCTTTCGAAGACTCTTCCTTGGATGAAATCGAGGCACAATACAAGACGAATGTGTTTGGACTCATGAGGACGACACAGGCTGTACTTCCTGCAATGAGGAAGCAAAGGTCTGGAACCATTGTCAACATCAGCTCTGCAGCCGGGAAGGTTGGATACCCCGCTGCTTCGGTTTACGTAAGCACAAAACATGCTGTAGAAGGACTGAGCGAATCTATGGCGTACGAGCTGGAACCATTTGGGATAAAGGTCAGGGTGGTCGAGCCAGGAGTGATCAAGACAAATTTTGGAGAGGGAATGATTTTCGCAAAGAAAGCCCAGGATCCAAATTCACCATATTCACCTATGATGCAAAAAATGGGCACCAACTGGCAGGCCATGCTGGAGAACGGCTCACCGTCTGAACTGGTTGCAAAAGTGGTACTTCAGGCCGTATTATCAAAGGACCCCAGTCTCCGTTACGTTGCCGGGAAAGATGTTGAAGGCTGGCTGCAGGCGCGCAAGGGAATGTCAGAAGGGGAGTTCTTTGGCATGATCAAGCAGAATCTGCTTGGTAGCTAGTCCCCTGTGATCAATCTTACGCCGTTTCGGCTGTCTCATGAATAGCACGATTTTCTATGGGTAGTGAAAATGCAAACGTTGCGCCCTTATCGGCGTTATTCTCGGCCCAAATTCTTCCGCCGTGAGCTTCAATGATATTCTTCGAGATGTACAATCCCAGGCCGGTACCTTTTTCTGATTTGGTCGCGTACTTGCTGAACAACATGGGCAGTATTCCAGGATCAATTCCATTGCCAGTATCTTTCACGCTGACCACAAGTTCACAATTAGAGTTCGAAGACAGTGAGACCTGAATTGCCCCTTCAATAGTAAACTTGATTGCATTCTGAAGGATATTCTGCAACACTTGTTGCACCTTGTCATGATCAGCTTCAACAGTATGGTCTTGTCCAGTAAAGAGCACGTCAACTCCTGGCTTTACCGTCGGCTTTAGATTAGTTATAGAGTCCTGTACTAGCTCGGTCAGGCTAAACTTGCGCTTTTCCAGCTTCATCCCGTTATTTTCCAAGCTGGCAACGTCTAGGATATTCTCGCAAAGCCTCTTGAGCCTAAGTGCATTTTGGAGAATAAGGTCGAGCTCTTCCCTAGTCAACATGATCTTGTTATCGACTTCTCTTTTTGCAAAGATCTGAGAGGCCATGAGGATCGGCGCAACTGGGTTCTTCAACTCATGTGCGGCAATGCTGATGAAATTCTTCATTACCCGTTCCTGTTCCTTAAGTTGAGCAACCACAATCTCTAGTTGTTTTTTTGAAGTTTGGAGCTCTGCAGTACGCTCATTGACGAGCCTTTCTAGATTGTTATTCGTCTCAACGACGATGCTTTTCATGTATCGGAAATCTTCGGCCAAAGAACCGATCTCGTCGGTGCTATCAATCTTGATGTCGGTACTGTAATTTCCGCTTGCAACCTCGTGTATACCGTGCTTTAACGAAAGCAGTGGCCTAAGCAATGAATTTGAAAGTGAGAGTGCAAAGAACGTGACAGAGATTGCAGTTGCAAATCCCAAGGTTGCTACGCTTCCAGCAAGGAGTTCAGAAGGCAACGAAGCAGCGTTATTCAGTGTTATCCCGCCAACAAACAGAATGGGAATTAGTGTAACAGTTAACAAGATACTGGTGAACTTTGTGCGAATGGATAGCCCTGACATGACCCTTTCTCTTTCATTCGGCCTCGTAATGATGTGTTGCGTCTCAGGGATCTGTTTCTGAACTATTGATAGCTTGACCATCGTTGATCCCATTATGACAAAGAGAATCGCGGTGTGAATGGCCATGCCATTTGATATTCCATCAATTGCGTGGTAGAGCGCCGGGATGGCAAGTGCGTAGCCAAGGGTGGCAACTCCTCCCATCGCCCCAATCGCAATGCCAATAGATGAAAGCATCTTATTTATTGAAGGCGATTTTCTGAGTGCTGCCATCCCGGATGCTGCTATTAGTACAAAGCCAAGTATCGTCCCTATTGCAGGACGGCCGGGAATCGCAGTGTAAGGTGTGTTTTGTGCTTCCTTGACGAATAGGTTATCGATTCCTGATGAAGCTCCAAGAATAGCTGATGTTATGTGCACAGACATGAACAAGATAATTATCAGTATCGTAGGCGGGAGTACTAGTTGACTGATGGCGGCCAGCTTTTCGCGTGACGACGCCAGTAACTCTATCATGAAATAAACCGCTATTCCTGCTGCAATAAATGAGATAGAAGTACTGAACTTCATCGTTGCGCCGCCTGGGTAGATGCTCTTTAGTAGCGGAATGTCAAAAATCCAGGCCAGCGTCACAATCAGGCCGACGACGGCCACGCCTATAGGAGCCCCTCGTATCAAGAAACCAATGATTCTGTGGCTTGGGCTAGAGTATGGGACTCCCAACATCTATGCAATCTACACAAACAATATGAATAGAGTTGTACGTAGTACAATCGAACTCAACAAGAAATCTGATTGGGGCTTCTCCCGAACACAGAAATCGCTGGAGTCTAGTATCATAACAACCCTCATCAAAAGAGGCACAGCATATTAGCTATAGATAACCTATCGATCGTTCATTCCCTTATTCATTGGTGGGCGACAATGAGGTCAAATAACAATGGTACCATTTGCTTAAAAGGATCCTAAATCTTAGGAGAAGGAGAACTAGATTGACAAATGCAAGGGATGGACTCTACTTCGCTGCAGCTGCATCAACTGCCATAGCTGGTATGCTGCATCTAATGCTTGGTCCTAACAACTTGGGTTTCAACGTAAATCAAGGCATACTGTTCATCATAGGCGGCATCGCACAGGTGTTTTGGATTATTCCAGTTATCAGAAGATGGGGCGCTGTGTGGTATTCTGTAGGGATCGGAGGCACGGCAGTATTAATGGCGCTGTTCTTCATTACGAGATTCCCCGGAAATCCAATAACGGGGAGAGGAGGAGGCACAAATGCAACATCCATTGCGGTCGAAGTGTTTCAAGCCATATTCATTGCACTAGCAGCAGCAATCATGGTTTATGAAAGCAGAAAGGGGCGATTGGCTGAAAAAACAACCGGCGAAGTTTCTACAAAGAAAAGCAGGAAACAGCTGCCAATTCTAGCAGCAATCGTCGTAGCTTTGGTACTCGTAGGAGTATTCGTTCTTCCGACGGCGATGCCCAGACCTACTGGCGGGCCTCCAGGACAGGGCGGCGTACCTCCCGGTACCACTGGTCAATCAGCAAACATGACCAATATATCAACAAACCAAACATGCGCAATTACTCCCTCGTTGATCGAGGTCGAAGGAACGCCACAGCAGACCGAAGGCCCTTATTTTGTTGATGGAATGCCCAACCGTTCAGACATCAGATCGGATTCGTCGGACGGTTCGGTTCAGGCAGGCATACCGTTGAACCTAGCGATTAACGTTTATGATGTAGACGACGGATCTTGCACTCCACTTGATGGAGTCCTGGTAGACATCTGGCACGCCAATTCGCAAGGACTCTACTCGGGCGTACAGGAAGATGCAACCGCTGGAAAGAACTATCTTCGTGGCAACCTAGTGACAGACGACAACGGGACCGTTAGGTTCACCACGATCTACCCTGGCTGGTATGAAGGCAGAGCGATCCACATTCACATCAAGGTACGGAACTTTGAAGGATCACAGGAAACATTTGATTGGACTTCTCAATTCTACCTCCCCAATTCCACAAATGAGCAAGTGCACACTCAGGTGCCATATGGCAACCATGGACCGGTAAACATGCCAAATGAAGCCGACGGGATTTACACGGGCGCTTCAACGGATGGTCTAATCCTGAGCAATGCCGGACAGCACTTGATGCTAGACTTGATCGAGCAGGGCGACGGCTTCCAAGGAACCTTCAATGTCGTAGTGGATGCAATCTAGATCACGCAAGCTGTCCAAGCATCCCATGATCTTTCTTTGCCTTGTCTAACCCAAATCGACACCAATCGCTATCCTAGATGCTCGACTCTTTGATACATTCGATCGTCGAACAGATCTAGTCGCGATTGCAGAGGATGTTGGCCTCGCAACTCTACAGGCTGCTCTGGATGGGCGCCACGCCGGTAGAGTTATTTTTTATAGCTCCCAACCTCTACGCCTGTAGTACAGGCTATGCACTTTGTTGATAGCATTCGTCAATCCATACCGGAGACCATATGCGACGCTTTCCTCTCGTGGACGCTTTGTACATATTATGTGGATCCAGTCGCGCTGACGGTTGTTGTCCTGGGGCTCGCAGCATTAGCTATTTTTCTATTCATTCGAAAGAAACGTTCCAAGAACACTCGATGACTCCAGGCTTACAAAGGCGATCTTGCCTAAAACTTTTCGCAAGCACCGGTTTTTCGTATCCCCTCAGCCGGACTAGAATCGACAATAGTATCGATGTAATTGGTCAAAACTTGAATTAATGGACAGCATTAGTTGATGGGTCCTTGTATCAAGAGTTTCAGGGGCATGGGATTTCCGCGTCATACCGCGGATCCCGTACAGCTCGTTTACTTGTGACTTGCTGATTCGCTCTACGGTCTACCGTTCTTTTTGAATGACCGTAATAACATCACCTTTCTTGTGGACAAGAGCGCGATTCTGCTCCACTAATGAAAGCCCTGCCTGCATGACGAACCCCTCAACAGCAGCTGCCGTTGTTCTCGACCTAAAGCCCGATACGGCTCCCTCTTCATTTTCGCCCCACGAGCCATGATGAATGACTGCTATTCCACCAGGACGCAATATCCGTGAGATATTCTTAATGTAGAGCTCTGTATCTGAGGGGTTGATATGCACAAACACATCATAGGACCATACACGGTCCAAACTATTGCTCGGAATAAAGCCGATATCTCTGTCGATGATGTGATACTCGATGTTGTTGTCTCTCCCTGCAAAGCGTTCCCTGCACATCGCAATGCACTTTGGTGTTATATCGACTAGGACGAGGCGCTTTGCGATTGGCTGCAGATACTCTGTCCACCGGCCAGCACCAGGGCCAATCTCCAAGATCTCTTTGCCCTCATCCATGTATTTGTAAAGCATGTTGTCAAGGAGGTTTCTCAGCCACTGCTCAGGCTTCGGCGCTTTTCTTGTCCATTCATCTCCCTTCTGAGACCAGTCATAACTGCTCCAGATACGCCTGTTAGCCACGACGCTGTGAGAAAGCAAGTCGACATTTTCAAACCTGCCGGAAATTCTCAAATTTATCGCATGTTTAATGGCCTTAACCAAAGGCATTGTGGTCATCAAGGATTTCGTCGTCGAATCTATTCTATTAAACCGTTTTGAAACGCGGATTCTATAATTTCCGTACCCTAGTCATGATCAGATGAGGGGAGATTGGCCCGACTGGTTTTGCGTCAGTTGCACCGCTGAGATGCTGCTTCGATTTTCATGATGCTTACTCGCAGGCTCTCACACTTGCTATTGCCAGCAAGACACCGCTTTCTAGAAAAGCCTACCTTCTAGGCCTTCTTTCCCGCCTGCTTCAAAATGAGCTTGAACAGTTCCAGATCGTACTCCACATTTTCCAAGTTTTGTGTGCTAATTGTTAGTTCAGGCAACCATAGTACCAGTCCGTTCTCTTCATCGAGTCCAATGCGAGAGACCTTCATTGTTTTCACTTCGCCCATTATCCAAACCTTTGATCGACTTTGGTTTAAACCTTATGCTTTTTGTCAAAACCTCAGAAGGAAACACTAGCAAGATTCGATAGGTATGTGGCCTGTGCGGCAGCTTACGCTCAGAAATCCGCGTTTCGAATGCGAATTCAGAACCTACGGTAGCTAGTCTCGACTTCCCCAAAAATCAGATTGGCAACATACTTTGCAAATTTGTCATTGACATCAACGTTTGTAAATACCTCGTATTGCGAAAGAACTCCAATCAATGTCGGCATAATTCTAATGTTGACGACTGAAGAAGATGGATCTTTGCCTTCCAGGACCTTGAAATCCGCCTCTACTTGGTGATTGTCAGAGGTTGGATTAAGCTTTATCGAGTGAGTAGTCAGGTGGATGTATCTTTCACTATTATCCACTTTCCAAACTTTGAAAGAGGGGTATTCTTGCAATGACTTTGCAGTAGCATTAAACAATGCATTTGGGGGGTAGTTCTGATACTCCCTAGAGAAGAACCATGCTTTGTCTAATGCGTTAAGTTCATCATCTACACGCGACGGTGCAGGATCGGGACTATTGCGCATCATCTTACGTTGGGACAATCTGCAAGAGCAAGCAGAATGTTTGCAGCCATGATCGTCATGTTCCATGAAAAGGTGCGCACAATGCTTGCAGTGCAACGTTGTGTTTGGTATTAGGAAAGCTAGATAATTAAGTTGAATGTCCTAGATAGATACTGTTTCATTTTCTAGCCGATCGAAACCCTGCTGTTTCAGAACCTTAAGGACATCTTGAGTATAGGCATAAATGGTTGGAATCGAGTCCTATTTTGATGTCAGATCTCCCGCCAGTAGACAACAATTTTGCTTACACTATCATAGCTGTTTTGGGCGCTATTGGTTCTGCATGGTTGACGCATAGATGGGACTCTAAACGTGAAAAGGAGAAGGATGAATTTGAAGAAGAAAGGAAGAGCAGGAACATACGCAAGGCGATATATCTTGAGTTGAAATTCTACGACGAGCAGTTTGACAAGCTTTACAATAAAGAAAATAGTCAGGATAAGAAAGTCCGTGTGTTCTTTGACAGCGAAGAGGCTAGAAGGTTAGATAACCTCGCCGATCCAACACGAATACAGTATGAAAAAATGGCGCCAGAAGCCATAGTTGGAGCATTTCAAGAGGAGGAGGTTCTTGATGAATTGAGATATGCATACGACGCAATAGACTCCTTCTTTGAAAAATATCCATTCGAACTGACTTCAACTGAAAAAATGATTCAACCCCGGATTGATGTCAGGGACGTCGATAGGGAAGATATTGCCTACGTAAGGTCAAAGATAGCAAGCGGCATTGAAAAAGTAAAGAAATTTGGGTTCTGACGCAACTATTCAGATTTTGAACCCGGGCCGCGAGGAAAACCGTGATCGATGGGTACTGAAACAACAAATGAGTAACAAGACTTGACTTTGCTTCCACAAGAGTTGGCTTCCTTTGAAACCTCTTCACAAGCCAGTGAAGCAGCCGCAGCCAGCAGCACGTACGCAGATTTCAACAATGATGGGTTTGATGATCTTGCTATTGGTGTACCTGGAGAAACGATAGATGGGTTTAGTCGTGCCGGCGCGATGAACGTCATCTATGGTTCTGCTGCCGGCCTACAAACATCTTCTCCAGCAGATCAATTCTGGCACCAGGATAGCCCTGGTGTAGAAGATACCGCAGAAGAGAGTGACCGGTTTGGCGGGTTCCGGTAGGAGCTAATGGATTGTTCATTAGCCCGATATCAGCGGTCCGAGTGACGATCGGCTATTTGCGCTAATACCAATAGTCGGCTTCCAGGTTGTTCCGCTATCCATGCTTCTATCTAACACATCGGAACGGACTGCTTAAGTAACACCCAACCCTATCATAGGATATTGGCATCACCACCTAACGACCAGTTGCCGAAAAAGAGTCCCAGCAAAGCGTGGTATCTTTTGCCAATATTCTTTACGATAATCGGAGGATTAATCATGTATCTGGTTCTAAAAGACGATGACAGAAGGATGGCCAAAAAAGGCCTTTACCTTGGCATAATTCTTACCGTGGTCGGTATTGTAATAGCAGTTGCAGTAAACATTGCAATATTCGCCTCTATTGGAGCCATGGGATAACAAATGAAAGACACCGGCAACCCAATACCGCGGAGCATCATGAATACTAGAAGCAAATGCTACTTAGGAATCATCTCAATGTATGGCTGCTAATCAAAATAGAAAACCAAGTCGCATTTTTTATGGTATAGGATTTGCTATTATCGCAATTGGCATACCATTATTTGCCATTCTAGTATTCGAAGGTATTAACAAAATTGTCAGTGATGGGGACCTCGCTGTCTCCGGTGATAATGATCTTGTACAGCTAGTCGTGCCTGAGAGGATAGACATCAGACTAGAAAAGACTGGCAAGTACACCATATACCATGAATACAGAAGTGTCATTGACAATAGAGTGTACGCAAGCTCTCCGCAAGAGATTTCAGGACTTGAAATTGCACTCATTTCTGAAACAACGCGAACGCCGATCCTTATCGAAGAGTCCTCTGTATCGAGTTCATATACTGTAGGAAGCCGCTCAGGTATATCGCTATTCGATTTTAACATTGACGAGCCCGGCACATACGAGCTTTCGGCATTTTACCCCGACGGCCGGCTTGAACCCAAGGTTGTTCTAGCCGTTGGGCATGGTTTTGTAGGTAATATCATCTGGATCGTCCTGCAAGGACTAGGAATACTGTTTGGGACCTTTGCCGTGGGCTCTACGATAGTAATAATGACATTTTTGAAAAGAAGAGAAAAAGGAAACAATAATCCCAAGTAGTAGAGACAACTTTGTTATTCTAACGTATCTGGCCCAAAAATTCGAGATAAACTTTATAAGATCAATTCGTCGTGCACTAATATTGAAATCAATTATAGGCCGAAAATTAAAGCTTCAGGAAAGCTTGTCTGCGTGTGGAGTCCTGGCGCTGTCGTTTGTTCTTCTTTCAACCCTACTATCGGTTGCCTATGGCCAGCAAACCAGCTTTTTGACCTATGAGGATCAGTTCCACGGAGTAACAATCCAGTATCCCGCTGGATGGGAAGTTACAGAAGATGATCAACCTGTTGATGTAGTATTTAGGTCCCCTGCAGGTGATAGCTCGCCCGACTATACAGAAAATGTGAACATTGGGATAGACTACATTCCAGCAGGATTTACGTTAGAGGAATACACCGAGCTTAACATTGAAGACCTGTCGAGTCAGCTGGACACCCAGGTCAGCGGATCATCTGATTTTACTCTGTCGGGAAAACCGGCGAAGAAACTGGAAATAAACAAAACCCTGCAAGGCGTAGAAATTAGGTCGATGTTAGTTTTTGTAGTAGAAAACAACAGAGCCTACGTCATAACGTACGACGCGCTTGCCGAGACCTATGACCAGTACCTTTCCGTTGCTGAGCAAATGATCGCTTCAGTAGAGATATCAGAAGCAATAGAGGCAGAGAACGCAGGATACGTGGCCTTTCTGGATAAAAGTGAACTAATAAATCTGGAGTATCCTGCAGATTGGGATACAAACGAAAATGTTAGACCAGACAACATTGTTACATTTGCGAACCTGGCTGAGCCAACAGTAACGATTGGGGTTGACATACAAGATGTGCCGGGAATGACGCTGGAGGAATACACTGATCTGAGTATTGATCAGTTACGAGCGGAAAACATAGAGCCAGCATTCTTTGAGACCACAATAGGCACAAACACTCCAGCTGGAGGCCTCGAATATGCTCTAACAACAACGGGTGGTTCGGAAAATCGCGTTGCCCTCGTCTATGCCGTAAACGACGACAAGGCCTTCATCTTCTTCTACATTACGTCCCCGGACAAGTGGGATACGTATTTTGAAACATCGCAAACCATGCTTGACTCGTTTAGCCTGGTGAATGCAGAGGTCAGTGGGTCTGTGCCGCTGCCAGAGCTTCTTACCACGCATGCAGTCAGTATTAGTGCTAGCGCCGAACCTATCGAGCTCGACATAAGGAGCTCGTCAACAGTGAGCGGCTTTGTCTTCAGTGAAGAAAGCAAGATGATATCATTCAGTGCGACTGGCGAGGACGGAACTAAAGGAGTGACAGTCGTAACAGTTGGTTCAGTGCTAGAGGGACCATATACTGTAATGGTGGACGGTACTGCAGTGACAGATTTCAAAACGACTGAAACTGCTGAGGGTGAAACTGAAATAGAAGTGACCTATGACCACAGCACTCGTGAAATCAGCATAACTGGAACCCAGGTGGTGCCGGAATTCCCTGTAACCATGCTTATCATGGGCATTGCAATTGCAACAATAATTGCTCTGGCTGCCGTCACGACAAAGCGAAAAGGCACGGGCTTCTCTGGAATGATGCCAAAGTAACCCTGAAATGGCCAAAGAACAATTGATAGAAAACGTCATCGCACTTGGCAAGTCAACTGGCAAATTCACCGCCACAAAGGGGGATGATACCGACCTTGTCATTGAGCACATCATAGTGGACGCGGAATATTACAAATTAGTAGGTGAAGAGAAGACAAAGAAGGTTTATCGCGCGTACATGCTCTTTGATGAAGAGACAAAAGAGGCCAAGTACAATGAGGAGATGACCGATAGCTCCCGAGATGTGGGCTTTAGCGCGGCTGATGGAAAGTTTTCCTTTGGCCAGAAAAAGTCCTTCTTCCAGGGCAAAGTCATTGGCTCCAAGCAAACCGAAAAAGTTTGGGGCATAAAAAAAGACGACTTGTCATTAGGTAAAGTTGTGGACTATACATTTGATGTAAAAGAAATAAGAAAACCAATTGAGGAAGTGCTGGCTCAAAATGGCTGGAAGCTATCGCAGGTCGTGTCCAAGAAAGACGCTACGTACAAGAAAAAAGATGGCGGCTTTTTTGGTCGATTCAAATAATCAATGACCTAGACAATCATTTAGTTGTGATGGTTTCTGTTTCTTGCTGAGAACATGCTGGACAAAAATATGTTCAGTTTCCCGGCAACTTTTGCGACTAGACTTGCTGTCAATATTGACGTTAATGCTAATGCTGTAATAACAAGCACCGAAGTTGATATCATTAAATTGATTGGATTTGCAAGCGGGAATACAATTATCATAAGAGCAGCGGCAGTTGTGCCTGCAGCGAGTGCGATTAATACTAGCTTGTAGCCATTGCTCGTAGATTTGCCAATCCTAATTTGTTTACTGGAAAACGCGAAGGGTGTGAAATAAACGGCCCCTATGAGAGAACTTGCAACCAATCCAGCAGCCACCGAACCATATTCTCCAGGCATAGCTGAATACGCCTTTTCAGCTAATGTCAAAATGCCCAGCAGCGGGTAGATGGCGGTCTTAACCGTTTGCTGAAGCCACGGCTGATCCCGCTCATAATTGGCGACGTAAGGACTAAACGAATAGTACCAAGTGTTAAAGACATTCATGAATGAAGACCCGGCTGCTGTTGATAAAATGTGGTTGTCGCGGAAGTTGCGCAGAAATCCTACCTGAGGTGATAATTCGGACCCAAATGCAGCAGTTGCAATGAGACACTGTGATTGCGATTGTTTAATCGTAGTGCTCGTATCTGCCACAGATTTTGTTTCTACATTGCCAACATTATCAACTGCCAAACTTACAAAACTATATTTTTGATCTGGTTCTCCGCTAAATTGCACCTTATTGCCAACCGCTCCGCTAGTATCGAGAATCTCATAGGATCCGAAATCACTATCCCGAGATACGCGGATCATTAGTTGATTGATCCCAGAACCTTGATCTGACGCTTCCCATTCGATGTCAAAGCTATTGGTGGCCGTTTCAGAAGGTAAAGCCTTTACCTTTGTAGAAGGAATATCTCTGTCTATCTTGTGCTCCACAACATTTGTATCTATAGGGGGGTTGAAGTCAAAAAAGATCCTTGCCTGGCTCGTCATTGCACTATCTGTGGGTAGGTCAGCTATTGGTTGCACTGAATACTTTATCCAGCCTTCGCCTTGGGGCGGACTCGTGTTGGGAGGCAATTCTATATCCTTAAAGTACCAGGTTGCCTCTCTGTTGCTCTTGTCTAGAGTGAAATTCTGTAACCTATTCGGATGAGATACTGCCAAGCTGCTAAGTGTATCAATGTCAAAGTTCTTGTCTATCGATGTGACGACTTTAACGTCAAATGCTGGAGCGGTCGCGTTCGCCAAGTTCTCAAACATGGCAGTGAAAAGCACATGACTATCGCCCCTCATGTATCCATCTGGGTCTGCATACAGATGGTTAGGGTCCATTGAAGATTTGACATCGGTACAGGATCCTGGCTCGCAACTCTTGAACATGTTAGCTTCGTCAGCTCGTCTATCGGTCAAACCTTTTACGACTTTGCCAGCAGCCTTGTTCCACTTGGCAAATTCCTTGGACGCACCATCATAGTCCTTGTTATTTAGCTTCTTTAACAATGTTGAGCTTTTAAAGTTAGGTTCTCCAAGATTGAAGACAAATGACACAAGAGCATCAAATTGCGCTTGGCAAAGTGGAACTTTTACATTGTCATTAACCGCTTTCTCATAAACCGGAAGATCATCTTTAAATTGTTTCTTGGCATCGTCTTCTGTCTTAATCCAGTCAACTGCATCTTTTGCTTTTCTGTTGGCTGAATTTGCATCCTCTTTGTCGATTGCCTGGCAGGACTTTTTCGCCACGAGATGGCCGTATCCAGTAGTGCAATAACCTGGTTTGTCATTATAGAATCCATAATTGGTAGAACTCTTCCCGTCTATGCTACACTCCTTTTCTTTTGTATTACACTTGGAAAGTAGACCTGCATAGCCTTCATGAACCTTCATAGCATCGACACCGTGGTCGCTAATGGTGAGTTTTGATGGCCCATCATTACAGTTCGGACAGACGTGGGGTTTTTGCACCCCTGTTTGATTTCCTGACGGCTGCTGCGCGTAAGCCAAGGGCAAGAGACTATCTTGCATTTCATTCATCGACGTTTCAATCAGCTCTGGATTCGTCCCTTCACTTGCAGCCAAACTCCCCGCACTTACCCTGATGTCAATGCCATCAGGTGGTTCGATTATTATTGACTCGACATATGCAGCTAGAGCAGGAGCAACATCTCTGGTTTCTCCCAAGACAGCGTTGGCGCATTCAGCCGAAGTTGAGCCAACACCTTGGCATTCTGCAGCCTTCAAAGAGTCAATCTTATCAATAAAGCTCTCGTCGGCCTCTGATGATTTTGCTATTGCTTGATTAACCAAATCTGTTCCGCCGAATTCTTGTTTTAGCAAGACCCAATCTGCTAAAGATATAGTTGCAATATCCACAGTCACGGCCGTAACGAACCGGTCGTCTACTACAAGCAGCTTTCCTTCCTGAAGCGGTGTTTGCCGCTCAAACTGAACCACATCGGGCGGAATTCTGATGGGAATAGACACAAGCTTGATTTCCTGAGGCTTCAGAGAAGATGAAATGACGATAACATCCTCGTTTGAATAAATTACCTCAGACTCTCCGAACGGATAGATGATTCCTGCTAAGTCATACTGTATTGCCTGTGCGAAACCAACTAGTACAAGAAAATGCCCTTCAGCAGTTCCATAATTCTTCAATTCAAGTACTTGGTTAGCAATTCGACCAGGCACCATACGAGGTGGCGAGAAGTTATCGGTGAAGATTAATGGGCTCTCTATTGCACCGCCCAAATCTTCAGGAACTCCAAGAGTTTCCGATATTCTAAAGGTGGTCTCCACACTCTTTCCATCATAAGTTGCTTGAGCAGTGTATAGACCTTGTTTGAATTCATTTATGCGATCAGGCATCAAGGAGCTGATAGGAATAAAGAATCTATAAGAGTAGGAACCATCATCGCTTGGTTCAACTTCTTCACCGCTAATTACTTTGAGACAGCATGGGTCATAGCCCTCGCCAGCAGCACCTGTGAATACCTTATCTTCAGAGTCAAATAC
>JANWIX010000092.1 GCA_025449675.1 Nitrososphaera sp.
CAACAACATTTATTTTCATCACGGCCCGCCTCTTTATCAGATGCCAATACTGCCGATCGACTCTGGACGGTACGGTAGCAAGGAAATGCGCGCTATCTTTGAAGATGAAAAGAGGCTGCAGTACCAGCTAGATTTTGAGGCTGCGGTTTCTCGCGCCCAAGCCGGAATTGGCATGATCCCCTCTGACGCTGCAATGGAAATCGCAAGGGCCGCAAAGTCGGACAAAGTGACTCTGAAGCGGGTGAACGAGCTTGAAGCAATCAGTGACCATGACACTGCTGCCGTGGTGGAGGCGTTGGGCGAACAGGTGTCTGCCAAGGCAAGACCTTGGATACATTATGGGTTGACAAGCAACGACGTTGTAGATACCTCCACTTGCATGCAAATGCGCGACTCATTCAAGATAGTCAATGCCAAAGTCATCAAACTTGCCTCGCTTCTTTCGGACAAGGCGATAGCGTTCAAGGACCTGCCCGCAGTAGGCAGAACGCATGGCCAGCATGCCAGCATTATTTCCTTCGGGCTAAAGTTTGCAGTCTGGACATCGGAAATGATAAGGCACGTCGAAAGAATTGATGAAGGGAAAAAGCGTTTCCTGTTATGCAAGACCCTTGGCGTTGTAGGCACGGGGTCGCTGATGGGCGATAAAGCACTGGAGGTGCAGAAAGCAGTGGCAGATGATCTTGAGCTATATCCGATTGATGCTGCGACACAGGTCATTCCTCGGGAGCGGTTCGCCGAAATGCAGTTTGTGATTGCATTACTAGGATCAACACTTGACAAAATAGCAATAGAAATAAGAAATCTACAGAGGACCGAGATAGGCGAAGTAGCCGAGCCCTTTGCGAAGGGTCAGATGGGCAGCAGCGCCGTCCCGGTGAAAAGAAACCCGATCAAAAGCGAGCGCGTATCCTCGCTGGCAAAGCTGCTGCGCTCCCTTGTCAGCGTGTCGATGGAAAACATCGCGCTATGGCACGAACGAGACCTGTCAAATTCGGCAAATGAGCGATTCACACTGCCAGAGGGCGCCATATTGCTCGACGAGATGCTCAATGCGACGATCAAGGTGATCTCTGGCCTGAAAGTAAACAGCCAAAAAATCAGGTCCAACATTGACATGACAAAGGGTCAGATATACGCCGAGTTTGTCCTTGATGCACTGGTAAAGAAGGGAGTTGCGCGGTTTGAAGCCTACCGGGATATCCAGAGAGTCGCATTTTCTGCGCTTGAATCTGGCGAGCAATTCCTTGATGCAGTAGAAAATGACAAGATCCTTGCCAGACATCTCTCGAGGCAGGAGCTCCTGCAAATCTTCAAAGCAGAGAATCATCTTGCCGCGTCTGCCAAGATAATTGATAACGTAGCCAAAATGGCAAAGAAATTAGGTTAAAGTGCCGTCGGTGAGATTTGAGCTCACGACAGCTCGGTCTTCAGCTTCACCCCAAAAAGGTCGAGTGCTCTCCCGGGCTGAGCTACGACGGCACCGGACTGATTTGCTTTGCAGATCATATATAATCGTGTCTTGACGTTACAACTCATCCATGCCGAAATTGTGATAGCACTGATTGCATCTGAATTTCTCTCTTCCTGGATTTCCCGAAACCACTTCGAGCTGGCTCTTTGTCTTGCACTTCGGGCATTTGCCGTAGATCGTCTTTCTTGGCAATTCGCTATCGCAGTATGATGATAAAGCTCTATTATAACGCTCGTGAGCAAAGCCAATTCCATTGCGATCTGAATGGAACCAATTCTTGTACCACGCAGCACAAATTCATGTTGAAAGGTGCCGGAGGCGGGATTTGAGCCCGCGACCTTACGATTTCTTATCAGATGTAAGATTATGAGTCGTACGCTCTAACCAAGCTGAGCTACCCCGGCAGCGCTTGATGTCACGGCGCAGTTGGGATTTTCTCCCTGCATAATATAAGCTAACCCAGCTTTTACCAACAAGAGATCCGCCGGCGATGTCTTGAGACGCGTTCTTGCAAAATTGCGAAAGCACACAAGTGCCGCGATACATCAAAGTTTGATGGAGCAAAACACTAATACCGTCAGAGGCGCTAAGCTGACATTGAGAAGCGGAGCAGTCGTCCTTATCATAGGCGGTGTCTTGCTGGCGGCCGGGCTTGTGATCGCTGGTGTCTCAACTTTTGTTGTTACAAAGGAATTCCTTGATGACGCCATTCCCATCAACGCGACATCAATCGAGCCTGGTTCCGCTTATGCTGCAGTGGCAGTAGATCTTCCTGCTGGTAGGCAGCTGCTATTTTCTATCCAGGGAGATCCTTCCGACGTACCTCTTGAAGTCCGGATGACTGAAGCCGATGGAAATGAATTGGCGTTTTTCAACATTACAAAGACTCCTTTCGCTGATACCATAGTGACAGAGAGGGCCGGCAATCATACGCTTGAAATAAAGAACGTGGGCGATCGAGCAGTAGCCATAAACGGAGGGCTTCTTAACTCAATTGTGGCAGAGCAGGATGGCGGGATGGGAATTCCGGATGATTCATCCCTTCAGAAACTGGTAACATATGGCATCGGAATAGTGGTCGGCATCGTCCTGATTATCGCTGGAATAGTCCTGCTGATAATAGGGGCCATAAAGTTTGCAAGAGGCAAGAAGACCCCGGAAAACGTACCGAGCTAACTCTGACAAGTTTCATAGGCGATCGATTCAATTTCAGCCTTGCCTGTCTTCAAACTTTAGCTTGATCAAATTCTGCCCGCCGGCCTTGCGGATCTCTACCAGCTCTTCGCGCTCCAGCCTCTTTACAAGCCTCCAGATGGTTGTCTTGGGCAGCTGGAACTTGCCTCGTATTTCGCTTTCAAAAGCCGCACCTTCTTTTTCCGCAAGATACATTAGCACTTCTTGGTCTTCGGGCCGAAGGTGGGGTTTCTCTTTCATTATCTTGGTTACTATTCCAGACAGCACAGACTTGTCCAGCTGTGACTCCGGAATGGCCGAAGGGGCGGCAGAAGAAACATATCCAATAGTCTTTGGAACCGAGTCAGGCAGTAACTCTTCTTTTGTTTGGGTATCCAGTTCAACGGCCGATTCTCGCCTCGAGTTATCTTCTTCCTTTGGTTTCTGAATTGTTCTTGGTTGCTCGCCCCGTTTTTGGGGTGCTATCGGCCTTGGCTTTCTCATCCTCAGCAGGACCAAGGCGCCTATGCCGCCTCCCGCGGCAACAGCCGCTGCTATGATCACGAAAAGCGGCATTTCTGGCCTCGGCGGCAAGCTGCCAATCGCAGCAACGGCATCCTCTGCAGAATCCTTCGCCGCCACATAGCTGCCTGCAGAGAATTCGGTGTTTGCCTGCTGCAGCAGTTGCGATGCAGTTGTAGTATCACGTCCCTCGCCGTCTGCCTGTCTGATGCTGCTGTCGGCTGCGCTAATTGCCTTTTGAGCCGCATCATAGTCGTTCCCTGCCGCCAGCGCCGCATCGTTTGCGTCGCCAGCCAGGCTCTCGGCGTCCGGAAACCTCTCATCATCTCGGGCCGCAATCGCACTTTGCAATAGACTGTTGGCCTCTGTCAATACTATCCCCGGATATTTTTCTCCTGTTTCCTTTATCGTCGTCTCTGCGAGTCTGATCACAATATTTGCCTGCTCCTCGGTCCCAAGAACACCGATTACATAGACAAACCAGACATTGCCCGGCTTGAATGTCAAAAGCTGAAGGTCTCCCACCTGCCTTATCGTGGGAAAGTTCCCTCCCGGATTGATTAGCACGCTGTCAGGCGGAAGCCTGACTGCCATCCCGACGGAACTGGAGTTGAGCGAAAAGATCCACCTCCCCTGCAACTTGTCGACCAGATCCTGAGTTGAATAGCTGATCCTTGCATTGGAGACGCCGGGAGTTCTTATCACGATCTCGTTTGGGGCCTGCCCCGGATCATATTCGATGAGGTTGTCATCGTTGTCAACTACGATAAGGTTGCTCGTGCTGTTCTCCCCATGGAGTCTAACTCTGATTTCTTCTGCAACCGGGTCTTCAAAGCTAATGTCATACTCTACGAGCGCGTCGCCGTCTGAGAAAAGAGCGATAAAGAGAGATTCTGAATCATAGCCCACTTCGGCCTGAGAATACGAAGGCAACGCAGCCCCGGACGCGATGGTGAGGGAAATGAATATCCCCAAAAAGCAAAATCTGGTACCCGTCCTCCAAGGAAATGTAGATACCATGAATATGACTGTTCCAATGTCAAAAGACATTGTAGAAATATTATAAGTCTTCTGAGGATCTAGTTCTTTACTTCAGGGTAGAATGTCCTAAAGTTCTTGTCCTTGTAATCTTCAACCCACTTGAACTTGCGCTGGAGAGTTGCGGTATACACCCTGGTCCAGTCCAGGTCCACAAAATTGAGCCAGGCCTTCATCACGCGCGGGTCGATGTAGTTGCGAAGCGACGTTCCGAGACTGTAGTCGCGTGTCTCCTTCTGCAGCTTCAGCTGCACTTCAAGTTTTTCCAATCGCTCTTTCAGCCGCTTTTCCTGCAGTTCCGTCTTCCACTTTCTGGCAGCTATATCTCCTTTGACTTTCGCGATCGCCTCCTTCTTTTTCACTATTGAAGCTTCAAATTTTTCAATAGCCTTTTTTGCGGCGGGATTCTTTGGATCGACGCCTTTTTTGTGGTTGCACGTGATCGCCGCCTTTAGGTTGGCCATCCTGGCAACATAGACCTTCTGTGCTTCAGAAGAGCTGCTTGCTATCTTTGCATTCGAAAGTGCCTCCTGCACATCCTTGGTTGCGATATAGGTCCTGAATACCTTGGCAGTAAGCCCGGGCATTATGGTCTGAAGAAACGCGTTGACCTTGCGCGAATTCATGCCATCAAATATCTGATCGCCAGGTTTCTTGCCCTGCATGAATTTCTTCATGTTTTCATAGAGAGCCTTGGTATCGTCGGAATTTATCTCCAGGGTCTTTTGCCAAGGCACGCTGTCCTTGCCAAGAAAATTAAACTCCATCTGTTGCCTGCCGTTTGCCTGTGGAAACTTTATGTGCTCGACGCGAAGCGTGCTGGCGCCAACGGTGTCAGCCTCGTCAGGGTCCTTCTCGTCGCCCACTCTCATTGCGAGCCGGAAAATGAGATATGCCACCGCTGCAGTCTTGTCCGATCCTTTCATCATTTGCCTAATTATTTCACGCTGAACTTTATCGAACTGAAGAGATAGTTTCTGTGCCTTGTCGTACTTTGCCTTGTCATTGTCCTGTCGCAGCGCAGACGAATCGTGGAGCCAGACGTACTTGCGCTTGCCCGTCAGATTCTCCATCCAGGTCGCAAGCCACGTCGAAGAATGATCATGGACTATTTTATGCCATGCCCCTTCTGGCACCGGGGCATTCTCTCCCATGTTGAGCGTAACGTCCTGCGGCTTGACGCGAGGTTTCCACTTGCCGCGCATCGGGTGCTGGCCCCTGCCCATGAACAGGCCCGGTGGCTCCACGAGCCAGTTGGCGATATCCACTTCTGTCCCATCGAGCATTGCCTTGCCATACATAGCCTTCAGGCGTTCTTTTTCAGCCTTCTTGGCCTGTGAAAGTTTCTTTTTTTCTTCCTTTGGAAGGTTGCGGACTCTTTCCTTGTCCTGTTCTTTGATCTTTTTTTCTTCATCAGCAAGCCGGTTTGGGCTTGAAAAATCAATGTCTGTTATCTTGATGCCTTTGTACTTGTCCGGCAAGAGCTTGCGGAGATCGCCCATGAAATTCTCCTGAAACACCGGATCCTGGACATAGTGTGTGTCCTTCTTTTTCGCCCAGGAGTAAATCAGCTCTTCTTGATCTCTGTTCAGAGCCAGCTTTTCGCCTTTGATTGTAACAGTGATTCCCCTTGGCTGGTACTCTGGTGGAAAAGCGACGCCTTTGTGCTCTAGCGTCTTCCATCTCGCGCGACCTGTCGTGGCCGCGGCGGTAACCGCTTTTTCCAATTTTATTTGAATCAAAACCGTCTGGAACTACTCTTAAACCTTACCGGTCAAACGAGAGCGCGATCTCCCCATACTTGATCTCCTATTTCAGTCCGCTCGCCGTCAACGATTCTGTTCATAACTTCAACCGCCGCTGCCTTGTGGAGGTATTCGTTGTTGTTGCCGCAGCGGTACGAGTAGGTACAGCGCGGGCAGCCGCTCTCGTTTGTGCAGGGACACTCTGAAAGTATTCGGAGGGCCCTGCCAAACGCCTTGTCAAGCCTGTCGTACAGTGCCCTGCTCGCGCCGTTTCCACCGATGCTCCCATCATATACGAATATCAGGCCCGACGATCCAAGGGAGATTCCTCCAAGGTCCTGCGATGCCCCGCCGGTGATCATGGCACTTCCTTCTATCACGACGTGCTCGGACGCGTGGAATGCGCTCATTTCCACGTATTGTTCGTCCTCTGCTTTTGAAATAATGTCTGCAGGCCGGGGAGCCCTGAAAACAAATCCCTTTGTAAGAAACTCGAATTCAAGCGGCGTTTCGAGCATCACCTTCTTGCCCTGCGAGACTTCCTGTCCGATCTCGATGTTTGCAAA
>JANWIX010000093.1 GCA_025449675.1 Nitrososphaera sp.
GGCTGCTTGTCCACCGAAGTCTCGGTCGCGCCGGCAGCAGGTGCAGTCTTGTCTTTCTTGCCCATCCTGTTAAAGAACAGGATCGCAAGAATTATCGCGATAATGATATAATTCACAGGCGGGCTGATTATTTTTGTAATGAGCCCTACCCCTGGGATGACAGAGATCACGCTGCCGATGTAGTCGTCTCTTGTTATTGGAAAGTCTGTGCCCGGGATCGACGACGGGTTGGCGTCTCCCTTTGTGCGGATGACCCTGTCGCCGTCATTTCCTTGCAGTATCTCGATAATGCGGTGCACTATGACCCTGTCGCCGCCTTCGGGCCTGTTGAACACGATAATGTCTCCAACTTTTAGCTTGTCGAAGGATCCGCCGTCGCGAACAATTAGTACATCGTTGACCTTGAGCACAGGCTCCATGCTCCCGCTGGAGACAACGTAAAAGGGATTCTGCGTGCCAAATGCAATCCATAGGGCCGCCCAGACTATTCCCACGCCGGCGACAACGATCACCACGTCCTTGAGGGCGACCGGCAGCCTGGACTTTTTGTCCAACAATTTTCTTGAAATTTAACTGAATAGGGCATTTAAATCATGCCGTTCTTTCAATGATTTATCGCAGCGCAAGGTGCTTCATTATCGACATCCGCAGCTTCGGCATCCTTGTCATCAGTACCGAAAAAAGATCTGCCATTTCGTCCCTGTCCAGCTCCCGTCCGTTCCTGTTCTGGAAAAGCAAGGTAAAATTGCCTATCACCATGCCGGAGACAAGCCCGTAGGCAAAATCCTCGATATTGCCCTGGCTGGGCATCATCTTGCGCGCGAGCCCCACAGATATTTCCGGATCCCGCGCTGCAGCCTTGATGAGTGATTCGAGCTCCTTTCTGTCTGCGCTGGTCAGGCCCATCAAGATAACCGGGTATTTGCACGCATTTATTTGGCTAACGCTGGTTCTGTTAACTTAAGGGACAACCCTCTAGCCAACTTCGATGCATCGACTCTGAGGATTACCGGCGTCGTCGGATTCCCTTTCATTGCTTCACTTGCATCGCCTTTCGAACGGTGGAACACTTCACCGCCCTTCCGTGCTATGTTCATCGCAGCGACCACATCTCTGTCCATCCACTTCAGGCATTTGGAGCACCAGAGCTGGCGCTCGTGGATGACATCCTTGTAGTGTGCCTCTTGGATTCTCTTTCCGCATTGAGGACACACCTTCGAAGTACCTCGGGTCTGGGTAACGGATAACTGGATCACCGGCACTCCTTCCCATTGTGCCTTGTATTCGATCTGGCGCTTGATTTCAGCGAAAGACCAGCCATTGAGTCGGCTTCTATAATTCCGTCCATGGTGGTTGCCTTTCTCGTACAGCCTGCGGATACAGGTGAGTTTTTCAAACGCGATGGCGGTCTTTTCTTGCTTTGCTTTCGCTACGACTTGTTTTGAAACATGATGCAACAGCTGATTAATCCTGTTCTGCCTGCGTTGCCCATATTTCCCTGCTATCTTTTTTCTGATTCTAACATCGTTCCGTTTGAATGACCTGACGATTGACCGTGTGTTTTCAACAATATCAACTGACTGCGAAAGATTGTATTGTACACCACCGCGTTCATTTCCAACCGTAAGGTTTGCAAGGTTCCTGTCCGCACCAGATATCGTGTCACACTCAACCTCTCCGACTTCTTTTGAGTAGCAGATGCTTACCGTGCTGCTTGCAGTAAGCGTGAAAGAACGCACTCTCACGACCGAGTCAAAGAGGATCTTATTAGCATAACGATTCAGCGGAATGTCAAAATACTGTCTATTTCCAATGGGCACTCTCAAGATTTGATCAGCTATCTTGAAGCCATAGCAGGAGACGAGAATGCCTTTTTTCAAGTATGGAGTCTTTGTTTGATAACCCCGCTTTATGGACTGCTTCCTGTTCGCCAATATCCCGGCAGCCTTCGATATTGCATGAAGTTTGTAGTATGAAACGATGTTATACCTGGCGAGTTGAGAATAGCTCAACTTCGAAAGCCTCTTCATTGTTGAAGCGTCATTCCGAAGTCCGATCCTTATGCAATCGTTTACCATCCGCTTGAATGTCTCCATCATCTCTAGTAACTCTGGAGACGATACAAAGGACTGTTTGACCGACTTGATGGCTGTAGGCACGCGATTGTTGCTTCTCCATCCATGTCTGTTCTATTAAATGATAAAGCACCCGAGGGGGAGGGTATGGACACTGTAAGACAGCTCCAATCTGATGGCATTTTTGTAACCATGTCCCTTAACTTAAGAGCGCTAACGCTTACTTTTTAATTCCCCCTGTTTGTAGGACTTGTGAAGAATGGCAAATAACACTTGTTCTGTAGTTCTCACGGAGCTTGGCGTAGCAGCTTTTGATCAGGCCGGCAGCCTCGTGGCATCCAAAAAGTTCGAAAATGCCATACGGTCGTACAGGCTGCTAAAGACCGGCGCGACCCCAGACGAAATAAAGCAGTTCATTGAAAAACTGCGCCCATTTGATCCCGTTACTTCAAACGACCCAAGCGTCGCCGCGGTGCTGCGACAGTCAGGATTGAACAGCCAGCTGATGCCGGAGGACCAGCAGCAATGGATCCAGAACACCAAGCCGACTTTCATCGTAAAGTCCGGCTTTGCGGACAACGAGCAGGAAGCCATGCAGTTTCTGCGCGATTTCGCGATAAACCTTTCGTCATCAAGGGTCAAGGAAGCCTCTGAAAAGCTCGACTTGCACATTATTCAATCAATAAACGCGCTGGACGAGTTGGACAAGATAATCAATACCATAGGCGCGAGGCTCAGGGAGTGGTACGGGCTGCACTTCCCGGAACTCGACAACCTGCTGCAGAGCCTTGTCGCGTACGCCGAGATAGTGAGCAGGGCCGGCCTTCGCGAAAACATCACAGCAGAGATATTGCAGAGCTCTGGGATGCAGGACAAGAAAGTCGAGATAATGCTCGACGCTGCAAAGCGAAGCAAGGGAGGCGACATGACCCCGGAGAACCTGGCTATTGCCAAGAGGCTGGCTGACCAGATAATTTCGCAGTCAGACCTGAGGAGGGTGCTTTCCGATCACATCGAAGTCGCGATGGAAGCCGTCGCTCCCAATGTAAAAGAAATGCTGACTGCAGCAGTGGGGGCAAGGATAATCGCCAAAGCAGGCAGCCTTGCAAGGCTTGCCACCCTTCCAGCCAGCACGATACAGGTCCTGGGGGCCGAGAAGGCGCTGTTTCGCGCGCTGAAAACCGGCGCAAGGCCGCCAAAGCATGGGTTGCTGTTCCAGCATCCGCTTATACATTCCGCGCCAAAGTGGCAGCGGGGCAAGATTGCAAGGGCAGTCGCTTCAAAAGTTGCAATAGCCGCAAGGATTGATTACTACAGGCACGCCGGCAGGGACGCCGCCATTTCTGAGAAACTGAACACCCGGATAAGCGAAATAAGGGAGAAGTACAAAGAGCCTGTTCCCGAAAAAGAGCGGGACCGGAAATACCACGAGCACGTCCAGCGCCAGGCTCCTCCTCCTGGAAGAGACAGGCGTGACAGAGGCAAGAAGGACGGAAGGAAGAAGCGTTTTGGAAAGCGACGCTATTAGGTGGATCTCGCTAAACGGCGAGAAGAACGCCGCCACGCTCAACCTCGTGAAGGGAAACAACGTCTACGGTGAAAAGCTGGTGAAGCAGGGCGGCGAAGAGTACCGCATCTGGGATCCCTTCAGGAGCAAGCTGGCCGCTTCGCTGAAAAAGGGGATGAAGAACATGCCAATAAGGAACGGAACCAAGGTGCTCTATCTTGGCGCTTCCACGGGAACGACGGTAAGCCACGTCTCTGACATCGTAGGTCCGGGAGGCATTGTCTTTGCAGTCGAGCCGGCGACGCGGGTCGCAAGGGAGCTCATCGAAAACGTCGCGTCAAAACGCAAGAACGTCATGCCCATTATAGAGGATGCAAGGAGACCGCAGTCATATTTCTCGGTCTTTGGAAAAGTGGATGTTGTCTATTGCGACATCGCACAGCCAGACCAGACAGACATTGCAATATCCAACTGTGTCGCCTATCTGAAAAAGGGCGGCGTCATGCTGCTCGTAATCAAGACGAGAAGCATAGACGTAACCATGGATCCTAGGGCGGTAGTGGCTCAGGAGGCTGCAAGGCTGGAGAAGAACGGATTTCTGATAGACCAGATAATAAACCTGGAACCCTTTGACAAGGACCATGGAATGATAAGCTGCAAATACGGGACCTAGAGCCTGCGCTGGGCAGCCTGCTCGAGCATGATTCTGAGCGGCTTCCAGGACTTTCTTGCAAACTCGGGGGCCTGCCCGTTCTTTGCGACCCATCTTTTGATAAAGCGCATCGTCTTCTCGTCTGATGGGTAGCCGCTTCCGATTCCGCGACCATAGGTGTTTCGTATTTCCTGGATCTCGCTGTCCCTGGTTATCTTTGCAACAATTGACGCCGCTGACACGACGATATTTGAAGAGTCGGCATGATGCATCGAGTGCAACTTTCTTGGCTTTGTCACGAGGTGCTGCTGCATAGAGTCTCTGTACCTTGCCGGGTTGACATCGCAAGAGTCGACATAGATCTCGTCCGCCTCCATGCCGTCAATCACGGCGGCCATCACTCTTGCTTCCAGCTTGTTGAGGCCCCTGACGCTCACGCTGCCGTCAACCTCAAGGGGACCCACCTTGTGAACGCAGACCGAGTCGGCTACTCTGATTATCTCTTCAAAAAGTCTTGCCCTTGCCTTGCGGGTCAGTGCCTTCGAATCCCTTATCCCCATCTGCCTGAGATCCGCGATTTTTGATTCCCTGACGCTGACTCCTGCCACGACGAGAGGTCCAATGATGGATCCGCGGCCGGCTTCGTCAACTCCTCCGATCATTATGCCGCTGTTTCGCAAGCTGATATGACCGTCTGTGGGGTATCTATTATCGGTTGCGCAGGTACTTTGTGATATAAATAGAGCAGCGATGTTGCTTTTTTTGTTGGCAGCCGAGGGCTTTGTCAGAACCGTGGAAGGAAAAACCACCCTTCTGGTTCCAAAGTCGTCGCTTACCGACAAGGTGCCTTCAAAGACTCCTGCTTTCTTTAACCCTGCAGCAAAGCAGAACCGAGACCTTTCAGTACTTGCGTACAAGGCGTATGCTCCATCGCTTCCGAGCAAAACGTTTGCCGATTCGCTCGGGGGAGTAGGCTCCAGGGCGATCCGGGTGGCGGCCGAAGCGCCAGAGATAGAGCAAGTTTACTGCAACGACATCAACGCGACAGCGATACAAGCCGCCAGAGAAGCGGCACAGATTAATTCCGTCACAGAAAGATGCTACTTTTCAGTCAACGAGGCTTGCAGGTTCCTCTTGAAGGGTACCCAAGAAGAAGAGCGCTTTGGAATTGTCGACTTGGATCCGTTCGGGACGCCGGCAAGACATATTGACTGCGTGCTACGCGCAGTTATTGATGGCGGGCTTGTCTCGATAACGGCTACTGACACGGCGGTCCTCTGCGGCATCTACCCGGAGGTGTGCATGCGCCGCTACTATGGGAGGCCCCTGAACAACAGCTATGGCAACGAAACTGCAATCCGACTTTTGACATCACTCCTGGCATTGACAGCTTCGAGGCTAGAGCTTGCAATCCGGCCCATTTTCGTCCATGCCGCCATGCACTACCTGCGGGTGTATGCCACCCTGGCGGTCAGCAGCAGCGGGGCAAATGATGTCTACAATAACATAGGTTACGTGATGCACTGCTTCAAATGCGGCCACAGAATAAAGACTATGGAATACGATGGCACAAGGAAATGCGATCTTTGCAGCGCGTCCATGAGTGTAGGAGGGCAGCTGTGGACGGGAGCGCTGCATGACAGGAATTTCGTCGGGCGGATGCTCGAGCAGGATCCGGACAGGCAAAGCAAGAAATTGCTAGATGCTGCGGCCGAAGAGCGGAGCGATATACCGTACTACTTTAGGGCAGACGAAATATCGGCAAGGATGAAGACAAACCCGCATTCCGTTCAGAGAATAATCGACAAACTGAGGGCAGCAGGATTTGCAGCGTCAAGGGCTTCCCTTAATCCGGGAGCATTCAAGACTGATGCGCGACTGGATCAAATCCTGCAGACGCTGAAATAATTACTGCGCGGCAGGCATTGCCTGCACGGACTGGTCCACATAGCCCCGCCATTCAGTCCTCAGTTCCTCGATATTCACATCAGATCCGGAGGTGTCGCCGGTTTTCACCAGCGTTTCTGCCGCGTCAAGATATTCGGAAAAGACGCCGAGTGCAAGTTCGTACAGGTCAAAACTCTGCTGCCACTCTTGGGCCGGATTCGCGTCCTGGATTTGCTTCTCCATTTCCTGGACTCTGGGCCGGGCTTGCGTGATCTGGCCGAGAATTTCTTCAGATGTCAGGTTTCCCTGCCTCCACTGGCTGACTTTGGATTCGATATCATCTGCAAGGTCGTTGTGCCTCGAATAGACATCAGAAATTATTTCCGAGTCGGACCGCGGAGTTATCAAGCTGCCCGGATTGCTCTGGGGAATGAACCAAATCAGGAAACTGGCTCCCACTATCGCCGCAACTATTGCGGCCGTAATAGCAATGCCTTTCCTGCTTGCCAAGCTGTCATTGCTTTTCTAAAGCCTACATAAATAGCTAGATATAGCCAGCCTTTTTCAAAAGCAGTAAATGAGTTCGACCGGGCAGGCGCCGCCAAACATTGGAAGAATTACGTACCGAGAGCACCTGACGCCGGACCTTGCCATATTGAGGATGCAGCCAGCCGACGGTTCTCCGGTGCCAGATTTCAAGGCAGGGCAATTCGTGGCGCTTGGCCTTCAGTTTGCCGGCGAAGACAGGGTGACTTATCGCGCTTACTCTTTATCTTCACCTCCAGAAGAAAAACGCTACTTTGAGTTCTACATCAAGTGGGCCACAGAGCCGGTGATGGGGAAGTTTACAAGCGCTCTCTTTGGCATGAAAGAGGGCGATGACCTCTACTGGCGCAAGCCAGCCGGCGTCTTTACGATCGAAGACAGGAAATCAGATGGCACTCCGGATACCCGCAGACTGGTGCTCGTAGCGTCCGGCACCGGCGTTGCCCCGTTTGTCAGCTACGCCCTGCACCTGAAGAACATCGGATCAGAGAGGCAGGTCGTGCTGCTACATGGGGCAAAATACGCGCAAGAACTTGGCTATCGCGATATCCTGGAAAAAATCGCGATGGAAAATAGCAATTTCAAGTACCTCTCAACGGTGAGCCGGCCAGACGATGAACTCTCCCGGGGCTGGCAGGGCAGCAGGGGCAGGGTGGAGACTTTGCTCACAGGCGGTGATGGCAGCTCGCAGCTGGAAAATGCGATAGGCCAAAAGGTCACGCCGGAAAATTCGATTTTCCATATCTGCGGCTACCAGGGCACAATAGACTCCGTAGTCTCGATCCTGACGCCACTGGGCTTTGTGACCAACCGCAACAAGAGAAAGGACGGATCGTTTGACATAAAGATAGAGACTTACGGCTGAAATAGCAATCCTCATAACACTCTAGCCGCAGTGAATTGATGTCCTTGGATCAATACGCGGTGAGAACTACTCGCTATCAGGGCTCTGTCATGGTCGACATCTGCGACCTTGATCTTATCGGGACAAAACTCGAGCAGGACGGCCTTGTAGTTGATCTTACCCGGGAATACTACCAGCAGCAGGTGATGGAACTGGTCCATGCGAAGGAGCTCCTGAACAAATGCGACATTGCCAACCTCGTCGGCAGCCGGATCGTGAATCACGCGATCGAACTAAAGATGGCCAAAGAGGTCAGCATAAAGAGGATCTCTGGCGTTCCGTTCCTGATGATTTACAAATTCCGGCATTGAAAGCTTTTGGCAGCCAAAAATAGAAATACGAATGAAGACAGAGGTTCTGCTATTGCAGGACTATGATCCTGAGCTGCCCGAGGAGAAGGACAAGGCCGTTGAAAGAGCTGACAGGCGGCTGTCAAAGCAGGAGCGCGAAACCAGGTTCCTTGTGAAGAGGTCTGAGGACTATCAGGTCTTTGACAACGTATTTGACGTGCCGACACTGATGACGATAAACCATCTCCGGAGCGACGGCGTAATTGGCGGGATCCGGGGCTCGCTGGCAGCGGGCAAGGAGTCAAAAGTCTACATCGCGACTTCTCCGTCGGGATCGCTTCTCATCTTGAAGATATATCTCACAGTGAGCGCCGAGTTCAAGAAACGCCTGCAATACATCGCCGGCGACCCAAGGTTCTCAGACATAAAGAAGGGCAGCCGCAGCCTGATAGCTGCATGGGCCAGAAAGGAATTCAAGAACATGCAGGTCGCGCATAAAGCCGGGGTGCGAGTTCCAGTTCCGATAGCCGTGAGAAAGAACGTGCTTGTCATGGAGTATGTTGGCGACAAGGAAGACAATGCGGCGCAACAGCTCGTCAATACCGAAGTCACGCCAAAAGACTACGAGCAGGTGATCGAGCAGCTTTCGCTTCTGTACAAAAAAGCGAACCTTGTCCATGCAGACCTGTCGGAATACAACATCTTTAGGGTGGCCGGGGGGATAATGTTCTTTGACTTTGGATCCGCGGTCGACATAAAGCAGCCCAATTCCAAACGATTTTTAGTCCGCGATATACAGAATGTAAACAGGTTCTTTGAAAAGCGGGACATCAAGGTCATTGACGCTTCGCGCTTGATAGAGAAAATAACAGGCGCATCAAAATGAGCTTCCAACATTCGATAAAAATTCCGCGGGAAAGGATAGGGGCGCTAATAGGCAAGCGCGGAAAGGTGAAACTGCAGATCGAGAAAAGGTGCGGCGTTGAAATAGCGATCGACAGCGAGACCGGCGACGCCACGGTCTCGGGGACAAAGCCGGCTGACCAGATGGAGGCGTTCCGGGCCATAGAGGTGATAACTGCCATCTCGCGGGGCTTTTCGCCAGAACGCGCCTGCCATCTTCTGGAGGACGAAGAGATCATTTTCCAGCAGATGGACCTCCACGACTATGCAGGCAAGTCGCCAAGCGCTCTTGAAAGGATCAAGGGGCGAATAATAGGAGAAGGGGGCAAGGCCCGCAGGATGATAGAAGAACTCACCGGTTCACACGTTTCTGTTTACGGCCACACGGTGGCCTTTATCGGAAGATACCCGCAGGTAAAGCTCGCGACCGACGCGATAGCGATGCTGGCAAAGGGGAGCATGCACAAGAGCGTCTACACAATGCTTCAGGGTGCCAAAAGAAGGGAAAAGCTGGACAAGATGCGGCTCTGGGAAGACAACTACGAAAAAAAGGACGACCCTACATCTTCTTGATCCTGACTGTCAGGACGCCGTTCCTGTACTTGTGGTCAGATATGCCCATCCCATGCGTGAGCTCCATCGGGACGTCTCGGGTAAAATTCTGCCCTCCTTTTATGCGAAGCAGGCCGTCCGCGAGCTTTACATTTATCTGGTTCTCAGGGCCGGGCACTTCTGCCACGAACATCACCTCGTCATTGCTGTTCGTTATGAGGTCGTACACCCAGTCCTTTTGATCCGTATCCCTTGCCATTACAAGCCCACGGTCCTCTGACCTTGACATGACCCGGATTTCCCTTATCCAGTAGATCATCAAGCCAGAAGCGGCTGCAAGGAACAGAAAGCCAATTCCACCCTGAGAGCGGGCGAAAAGTACGAAAAGAATGCCTATGAACAGGAGCGCAAGTAGCGGCACCACGAAATCCACGGATTTATTCGCGTATTTCTTCTTGTATCGGGCTATCTTGCGTCATCCCCGGCTGGCATTTCCGAATATTACTAGAGCTGCAATATTATAAATCCTTATACGTGAATTTTATCTGCACATCATGTTGTTTCAAGAGGTCAGCCTCCGGCCCATCGCTTGAAGAGACTGTGGTCGATACCAAACTGATCAAGCACTTTGCCTACAACATGGCCTACCAAGTCGTCAACAGTCTTTGGCCTGTGGTAAAATCCTGGCATCGCCGGCAGGATCACAGCTCCAACTCCTGCTAGCTTCTCCATATTTTCAAGGTGAATTCTGGATAGCGGAGTCTCTCTTGGCACAAGCACCAGCTTGCGCTTTTCCTTGATGCATACTCCTGCCGCCCTTGAGACCAGGCTGTCGTCAAACCCATTCGCGATGCTTGCCAGCGTCTTCATGCTGCAGGGGACTATAGCCATGCCGTCGATCCGAAAAGAGCCACTTGAAATTGCTGCTGCCATGTCGCTGTCTTCATACACCTTTGTGGCAAGCGACCTGACATGATCCACGGTTTCGTCAGTCTCAATTTCAATAGTCCGGGCTCCCCACGCCGTCAGAATAAGGTGCGTCTCGATCTTTAGCTTTTGCAGGGCCTCAAGCAGCCTGATTCCATAGATAACGCCGGAAGCACCGGTTATCGCAACAACTAGTCTCAAGCGGATAAAAGATCCCTGCTTTCGTTATTTAATGATGATGCCCGCAAGATACTGTTGCGTCATTTGTGATACTTTGTTCAATGACTCAGAAAATGAATCAGTCGCATTCTTTCTTTGGCATCCAGTCTGAGAACTAGTACTTCGTCGTTTGGATACTTTGCATCTGGACTTTTTGGATAGAAGCTAATTGTTGCCATGTCGTCCTCATGATCTATTTGCACTGGAACTCCTCCTATCCTTTCTCTATCGGAACTCATAGCCTCCAGAACATCTCATATGATCGTAATAAGCCCTTCGAGATACCATCACAAATGACGCAACAGTATCTGCCCGCAAGCACATTTATTTACGAATTGTCGCTGCCTTACGGCGTTGCTCACCGTCTTTGGCACAGTGGCGCTCGATACCACTCGTACGCCATTTCGCACGGAAACAAGAATACTGGGCGGCGCAGCAACCTTTGCTGCCATTTCAGCAAATGTTTTTTCCAAGACCTCGATCGTCGGCGTGGTGGGTTCGGACATGCCGCCGGAACATCTTGCCGCGCTCAGTTCAAAGGGACTGGACACAAGGGGCATCGTGACCGTCAAGGGCGGGAGGACATTTCATTACGACTCTTCTTTTGACTACGACCTGTCAAACAGGACAACTAACAAGACAGAGCTTGGAGTCGTGGCCGGCTTTGATCCTGTGATTCCAGAGGAGTACGCGAAGTCAGACTATGTCTATCTTGCAAACAACGATCCAAAGCAGAACATAAAGCTCCTGCAGCATTTTGACAGTCCCAAGCTGGTGGTGTGCGATACGATAGAGTTTTGGATCAATGGAGCAAGGGACGACGTGGTGGCAATGATAAGCAAGACCGACGGCGTTGTGATAAACGACAATGAGGCGAGGCTTCTCTGCAAGGAGGCGAACCTCGCAA
>JANWIX010000094.1 GCA_025449675.1 Nitrososphaera sp.
CAATCATTATGGGCTTGCTCAGGGAGGGTTCCTTTACCTTTACAGTCTCCACTGAGACATCTAGATGACACAGAATAAAAAATGTTGGCGATCCGACTTTACAAGGGTTGTCTTGACACTTCAACAAAGAGGTTCACGTGCAAACGTTAAAAGACCGGAAACAGGATATGTCTAAAGTTTGTCTGATCGCGTTCTGGATTCCCACAGGATTGCAATCGAGGGATGGAAAGCGCGAAAAGAGCAGCTGTACAAGCAGCAAGAATCTGTCTTGCAAGTGAATGAAGAAGCTGAACGGATCAGCCTGCTGTCGCTTTCCAGGCGGAAAGCGGATTAAAATAAGAGTTCAAGGGCACCACAATCGTTGGATAAGGCGATCTCGCTTGTCATTTCAGAGCTAGAAAGGCAATCCACTCTTCAACGAGGCGGCAAAGTCGCATTTCCTCCAGACCAAGAAATGCTTGCGATAACGTATGACACCGGCACGTTTTTCTCGATACTGATACAGGCAATCAAGGCGACGAGGATACTCGAAATAGGGACCTCTTCAGGGTTCTCGACCTTGTGGCTCGCCGATGCGGTGCTTTCCGTCATGAAGCGGAAAAAGCAAAGACCTGCAATTTTCACCATAGAAGAGAATCCCGAGAAAGCAAAATGGGCCGAAGCGAATTTCAGACAGGCTGGTGTGGACAAAATGATTGAAATCATTCCGGGACAGGCACTCCACGCGCTGCGCAGTCTCCGCAGGTCAAAGGCGGTATTTGACTTTGCCTTTATTGACGCTGACAAGGAACACATGATCGAGTATTTCGACCTTGCATTGTCCATGATAAGAGTGGGCGGCGTTATAGCAGCAGACAATATTCTTTATCCAGAACACTTTCGGCGGCACACGGCGAAATACGTGCGCCATATTCGCCATATGCGTAACATCCAGTCAGTCACCGTCCCTATCGGAATGGGGGAAGAAATTTCAATCAAGCTGTGAAGTTGACCGAAGGCCAATTCCGGCGCTTATGGGTATCTGAGCACCAACAAAGTTGATTATGCCTTGGATCAGAGCACCATTCAAGAGCGCGTGTCGCATTTATTTTTTCAATAACCTGATGAACTCTCTAACAGCCAGAGCCTCCTCCCTATAGGCCTTGATCGTGTGAGTCTTGCCGTCAGGACAAGCGAGCGAAACGATTACAATGTTGATTTCGGCATCGGATGCGAGAATGGCTGGATGGACTTTTTCTATCCTGCAATTCACATCTAGCAATTCTTGGAGCTTGGCTATCGAGGCATACATGGATGGTGATGATTCGGGCCCTGTGTAATTTGAAACTTTATTTGTTTGTCTCTTATGATACACATGGATGACCGGTCTATCAATGAGCGACAAGTTGGTGGTTCTCCAGTACGCGATTATCAAATACGATTCAGAAAATCTTCTGAAGGAAAAGCTCCGGGAAATTGTTTCTCCTAAAGAAATCGAAAGGGGGATTGATACGCTGATCGGCACTCAGAAAGTGCGCAGGATTGGGGCAGATACTTTGCAGAACAATGTGAGCCACACGGGGGAGCTTCCCGAAGTTCCAGAACATCTCCGCTCAGTGGTGGATAACCTCTAATCTCGAACCGATGAACCCTCACGTGATAAGTTCACTTGACCGGGAACGAGGCTATGCATTCTGACAATATTCTGGCAGCAATGCTTGCGGTCATTCCGCCGACGTCAAAGTCAGGCGATAGTTCCACAATGTCAATCCCAACAACGTTGCCACTGCTGACCGTCTTGCTTAGCAGGAAAATCAGGTCCATGCTAGAAAGACCGCCCGGCGAAGGCACTGATACTCCGGGCGCAAATGCTGGGTCTAGACAATCGAGATCAATCGAGATGTAGGTTTTTGATCCTTTCGTTTTTTCTGCTATCATTGAAGCGACTTTGCCTACTCCCAGCTCGACAATATCAAGAGGATTGACTATCTGCAATCCTTCTCTTTCAGCGTTCACTAGTTCTTCTGGCTCTGCAGATCTGGTGCCAATCAGCATGCTTTTCCTGAAATCAAGATACTCTGAGGAATCAGTGAGCACAGACCCGTAATAGTTTCTGGCAGAAGAAACAAAGTCCGGATGTGCGTCAAAGTAAAGAAGCGACAACCGAGATTTAGTCGCAGTAGATGCAGCTTTTAGTGCCTCTGTCGTCAGCGAATGGTCCCCTCCGATCAGGATAGAGAGCGTGCTGCCCGACACCAGCTCATGGACTATCCTGGAGAGATCCTTCTGATTGTCCACATTACCTGCATCAAAGATGTGCTTGTTTTCAAACGTGCCGCGCATCGGGCAGGTAGGTATTATCTTGCCCCCTCTTTCAAAGAATTCTGATTCGTTTGACGCTATTCTCAAAACGTCTGGCGCCCTGCTTGTGCCTTTGCGTTTGGCATGCGACTTTGACTCGTCGGGCACTCCCAAGATGACTACGTCGGCTTTTTCTATGCTGTCGACGTTTGATCTACCAAGCCGCACCATTACTCCATGTTAGCAAGAAAAGCCTGATTTTAACCCTCGCGCCCTACTGACCAATAAGATTTTATGGAAAGCAATCTTCACCTCTCGCATATGTCAAGCATGAAGTTCATACAACTTGAACCGCAAGGCGACATTGCGATAGTAAGGATAAACAGGCCCGAGGCGCTCAATGCCATGAATACAGAAGTTATTTCAGAGCTTTCGAGAGCGATAGACATTATCGCATCAGACGAAAATATCAAGGTGGTAATTATTACGGGCGCTGGCGAGCGCTCATTTTGCGCCGGCGCCGACATATCTTACATGGTCAACATCGAGCCGATGCAGGCTGAAAAATACGCAACTGCCGCACAGGCCGTAATAAACAAGATAGAGCGGCTGGAAAAGCCGGTGATAGGAGCTGTCAACGGCTTTGCCCTTGGCGGCGGCTGCGAGCTGGCGATGTCGTGCGACATACGCATCGCTTCCAGCAATGCAAAGATGGGGCAGCCAGAAGTTACTATTGGCATCCCTCCGGGATGGGGCGGTACTCAGCGGCTGCTTCGACTGGTCGGCCCTGCGAAAGCAAAGGAGATGATATTCACCGGGAAAATGATAACTGCCGACGAAGCGCATCAGATCGGTCTTGTAAATAGTGTCGTAAGCCTGGGGCCGGATGATGCTGTTCCACCGGAAGCTCCCAAAGGAGACACGGCATCGGAAAAAGCAAGAGCAGCCGAAGTCGCCAAGATACTCAACAGGAAGCTGACAGACGCTTCCCTAGCCCTTGCCAGAGAGATAACAAAGAACAGCTACACTGCAGTCAAGGTGAGCAAGATGCTCATAAACCGGGGAATGGACGCAGACCTCGAGACCGGTCTGAGGCTCGAGATCTATGGCTGGGCGCTTTGCTTTGCGCATGAGGACAGGCAGAAAATGATGTCAGCCTTTCTCAGCAAGAGCAAAAAGTAGTCATACAAGGTGGGCCCCTCTGCTCGGGCGGCAGACAAAAGTTTTGCTCTGCAAGCCCGCGCCGGCAAAACCCTCCAACATTGCCGCCGCGACTAGCCTGGCTTTCTTTCCTGATTTCATGAATGATATCATCGAAGGGCCTGCGCCGCTTATCGTCACCGCCAGAGCGCCTGCAGCGAGCGCTTTATCCCTGACAGCGTCGTAGCCGGGGATCAGATGCTTCCTTGCGGGCTCTACTATGACGTCATCGATACCTCTTGCTATCATTTCCACATCATTCAAAGCAAAGCCGGCAACGACGGTGCTGGCAGACGAGACGTTGTGGACGACATCTCTTAGAGATACCTCCTTTGGCAGAACCTGCCGGGCCACTTCGGTCTTTTTCTCCGGCACCTGCATAGACACAGGGACAGCCGCCACCAGAACAAGGTCGCTCGGCGGCTTTATCCCTATGAACCGCCGCTCTCCGGCTGAAGAGCTTGAAACCACAAAGCCGCCGATAATCGACGCAGAGACATTATCGTAATGTTTCGTTCCGGCGCTGGCTATCTCTCCCTCCGCCGCGTACTCTACCAATGAATCGGTGTCGATCTTTAGTCGGTACAGCTCCTTGAAAGCGAGAGCGGCAGCAGCTGCTGATGCTGCGCTGCTCCCAAGGCCATAGCCCGCAGGCACGCCCTTTCTGACTTCAACTTGAAGTCCGTCATCGATTCCAAAGTCACGCGCCATCCTTCTTACTACAAGCCCGGCAGAGTTGGATTCTACCGCCGCCGGGATCCCTTGACTGCCTCCCACCATCTTTATTTGAATAGACCCTTTTGATTGACGAGGAGCCGTAGAAATCTTTACCCTGTCTTCAAGCGCATCGAGTGCGAGCCCAAACACATCGTAGCCCGGACCCAGGTTAGCAGTAGAGCACGGCGCTACTGCAGTTCGCGACTTTATGGTGGCCAAATCAGCCATCCTCTCCCAGATTAAGGGTTCGAGAAAGCGCGGCCCCTAGGTTCACGATGCCGTTCATTGTCAGGCTAGAGACTGCTATGATGCTCTGCCCAAACCCAGTCTTGCTCAGGCTTCGGGCAAGGTCCTTGCTCAACAGCGAATACTCGGCGTCCTTCTCGGCGTCCAGCGCGCGTTCCAGTGCGGAGTGAGAAGACGACCACTCGAGCATATCCTTCAATTTGTCGATGACAAGATCCCGTTTCGTCAGGACGTTTATCTGAGCGGTCTTTAAACGCAACTTTACCGAAGATGCAAGAAGCGACACAGATACAAAGTTTATGGGAGACGACACAAGCATTCCGTCAAAGACAAATACCGTCACCTTGCTGTCAGCCTGCAGGCTCGAAACAAAGTAGGGGCCGCTGGCCCTGAACGCGAACAGTTCGATCTGTCCCGGTGTGTCAACTATTAGGTAATCGGGATTGAGCTCGTCAACTTCCTTCTGGATCTCATCAAGTTTTGTCGCTATCATGTCGCTTGCCATGACAAGGGCCCCGTTGGGTCCTAGAGCAAAATTATCCATAAGAGTCGCGATGTCAATGTAATCCCGCGAGTCAATGTCTGGCTCATAGGGCAAGCTGGCGGCACCGGGATCCAGATTGAGAGTAGCCGCGAATGCAGAGCTGTCCTTGTACCAGTTAAGCAGCCTGGAAGTAAGGAGCGACTTGCCTGACCCCGCGGTTCCGGTGATAAATATTGCCTTCAAGTTCTGCCATTTGGAAGGGAATCGCTGGCGTATATCTGCTTTACACCATCGTTATTATAGTAGAGCGCTCAACAGCTGCATGATTGAACTGGCGACTCGTTGCCATTCCTGCTAGCCTGGTGCCCTTCATCATTCTTTGGCTGACCACCGGAGTTTCGCCTCAGGATATTTTCGCCGTTGGACTATTGCCGTTCATCGCGTCGGCAGCAGCCGGGATTACAAAGATCATGCTTCAGGCAGTCCGATTCAAGTATTTCATAAAACAGTTCATCGGATACAACGTCAGTTCGTCAGGCAAGACGATTTCCGCCAGGCTTGCAGGCGAATTCGTGACCCAGACTACGCCATCGTACGTAGGAGGCGAATTCGTAAGAATTGCCTGGCTTTCAAAAAACGGCGTGCCGCCGGGCAAGGCAGCATGGGTCACCACGATGGAAATCATCGCGGACGTGTTTGTTGGCTCTATGCTCGCCTTCATTGCTGGCGGCCTTGCTCTCTATAGGGGCGGGGGCGTAGTCGGTCTGGCAGTAATACTTGTCACAATCCCAACCTTTGCCTTTTGGCTGTCGCTGGTGCTCCTTTCAGCAAAGCGCAACCTTCGCCTGCCCTCTTTCTCGCAGAGGCTAGCCGAACGTTTCATAGCAAAAGAAAAGGCCGAAAAGGCAATCGCCTCCGCGAACTCTGCCATAGCCGACCTCTGCAAGATGAGCAGAGAGAACTTTAGTTCAAGGAGGGCAATCAGGACCTTCGCCGTAGGAATCGCCATAACCTTCGTTGCGTTCGCGTTCCAGGGTCTTTCGTTTATGGTTCTTGCCAACGGCGTCGAGTCAAGGATCGGGTTCTTTGATTCGCTTATGGCCACATCGGCATCAACCTCTGTTGCAAGCCTGCCCATAACAATCGGGGGATCTGGCCTAGCAGAGCTCGGGATCTGGGCATACATCTCGAACCTCAGCGGAATACCAGACCTTGGCATGATAGCCATGGACTCGCAGCTAAACGTCATTATCGCGTGGAGGATAGCGACGTACCACGTGCCTCTCGTCATCATGTGGGTCGCGCTCATGAAACTCGCGGTTGGCAAAGTCCCGAGCGCCAGCGTCACTACGCCTGCCGAAGGAAATGGTTCTCCACCCGTCGCAGGTAACGATAGCAGTGGCGATGAAAAGAGTGCAACAAAATAAAAGCGAGCGCAGCGAAAGCTTGCTATGAAATTCACCGGCAAAACCGTCGTCATAACGGGCGCTTCGTCCGGAATCGGAAGGCAGTCTGCGATCGATTTTGCAAGAAATGGGGCATCATCCGTTGTTCTCGTATCAAGATCCAAAAGCAAACTCTCTTTGGTTGCCGGAGAAATCGTCCAGGCTAATCCCGAATGCAGAGTGTTTCAGTACCCCTGCGACGTTTCAGACAAGACGCAGGTGCTGGAGATGGGAAGGCAAGTCCTGGCCCAGACCGGAAGAGTCGACGTACTGGTGAACAACGCCGGATTTGGCATTTTCAAAAAAGTAAGCGACACGACGATTGAGGAAATGGAATCAGTAAATGCCACAAACTATTACGGGATGGTGTACTGCACCAAAGCATTCCTTGCCTCCATGCTGGACAGAAGGTCCGGCCACATCGTAAACGTGGCTTCGGTGGCAGGCAGCTTTGGAGTTGCGGGACTTGCAGCATACTGCGGCACAAAGTTTGCAATGCTCGGCTTTTCTGAATCTCTTTATCATGAGTTGAAGGGAACGGGGGTTGGAATAACCGTCGTAAGTCCGATAGGAGTGAAGACCAACTTTTTTGCTCATGAATCCTTTCACGGGGGGATGCCCAACTATACCGGCTTTGCGCTAAGCCCGCAGGCCGTTTCAAGGGCGGTCTTGAGGGCTGCGAACTCTCCGAGACTCGAGATAATAGTCCCGTTCTACATGAGGGCAGCGGTCTGGTTCAAGCACACCTTGCCGTACGTAGTTTCACCAATAACTGGAGCCATATCTCGGCGTGGACTGAGATAGCTATTCTTCGTCGTCGGATTCTTCGCTAGACGACGCAGCCGGGAGGTCTGACTCGACGTCCATGAGCTGCAACTCCTTTAGCTCGAACCTGTAGATGGCCTTCATGTCAAGTGCAAACTTTGTCTTGAGAAGTTCGACCAGCTTGGGACTCAGGTCACCGGTGAAAATACTGATCTTGAATTCGTAGACAAAACCTTTCATGAACTCTGATATCTTCATTGACTTTGGGACCTCGAGGCCCTCGACTATCGTCCTTCCGTCCGGCATTGGCTCGTAGATCTGTATGTCTATCTTGAAATCCTTCTCATAGATGTCCAGAATGTAGCCAGTCCTTGTCAGTATCTCGGGCTGGCCGAACTGGACGGACTTGATTTCGTCCTCGGCCCACTTTGGCAACGACTGCTCTTCTTGAGATTCCTTTGCAGCCTTCGTCCTCACCATGCCTGGTACGAGTGCGGTGTGCAAATACCGCATTAATACTTTTCAATGATTCCGCATCGAACGCATGTCTAGAAAATATTACAACTTGGTTATTCAATTATGACATTTCTGTTTAACGTCAAATCTATTGGCTAGTTGACATGACGAGCTTCAGCAGCAACTGGGTATCGGACAATAAGCAAAACATGTCTGAGAGGATAAAGCAAAGCGTAGGCCCTCAGCAACCACTGAAACCAAGGATAGAGTTTGCCAAGAATAAGATTCAGGCACAGAACCAGAAACTAGAGACGATTCTGGAAAAATTAAGAGGAAAGGAAAAGGCATTATTCAATCAAGTAGTTTCAGCTCTTCAGAGGCACGACGCACAGCAGGGCAAAATGCTCTCAAACGAAATCGCTCAAATAAGAAAGACAAACAAGATGATTTCTCAGCTAAAGATGGCACTAGAACAGATTCAGCTCAGGCTCGAGTCTACCATTGACCTAGGAGACGTGATGGTGGCTATCGGTCCTGCGATGGGCGCATTGACACGAGTGAGGTCTGGCCTGTCAGGCGTGATGCCAGAGGTCGACAGAGAACTAGGAGAAATAAACGGCGTGTTCAGCGACATCATGATGAGCGCAGGAAGTATGGGCAACAACTCTTTCGCATTCGATGCAAGCGGCGAGGAGGTTGACAAGATCCTGGCAGAAGCAGGAGCAGTGGCCGAGCAAAGAATGAGCGACAGCTTCCCCGATGTCCCGGTAGGGTCTTCGGCAGGCAGCTTCAGAACGTCAGCAGGCGAGCATTCACAGTAACTGCTCGTTCCTTTCTCTTTTCTTTTTTTCAAATCATTTTAGATGTCCATAGTTCTTGTTTGAGCATTTGTCTTGCCTACTTTGGCCGGGTCAAGATTAGCGTACAGTAACTGATTTTGCCAGATTGCGGGGGTAGTCCGGATCCACGTTCTTTGCAAGCGCCAACTGGTAGGCAAGTATCTGGAGCGGGATCACTTCCACTATCGGGTAGAAAGCATCCTGCTTCATGTGGGGGATCTGGATCCAATGGTCATAGACTTCGTCCTTGCTGTCTGATATCCCGATGACAGTAGCTCCTCTTGCCTTTATCTCGTGCGCATTTGAAATGGTGTCGCCAAAAGTCGCGTCGTGTGGATTAAGCATTACAACGAACGTATTCTTCTCCATCAATGCTAGCGGGCCATGCTTTAGCTCGCCCGCGGCTATCCCTTCGGCATGGACGTATGCAAGTTCTTTCAGCTTCAGCGCTCCTTCGAGGGCGATAGGGTAGTGCAGAGATCTGCCGAGCAAGTAAATGTCAGTCGAATCCTTCATCTGATCCGCGACCTTCATGATGCTGTCCTGGCTGGCGATGACATTTTCAACAGCTGTCACAAACTCTGCTCTTGATGTTTCAAGGCAGCCGTTGCAGAGCCTGTCGGTGATATTGTAGACCAGAGCAAGCTGCCCTGTAAAACTCTTCGTTGCGGCTACTCCAATCTCTGGGCCGCAATTAGTTGACAGAAAGGCATCGCTGTTCCTCGCAAGGGACGAAGTGGTAACGTTGACTATGGACAGTATCTTGGCCCCCTGAGCCTTGGCAAGCCTGACCGAATCCAGGACATCGGCCGTTTCGCCGCTCTGGGAAATTGCCAGAAGAACAGAATCACTGTCCACCGAGGCGAGCGCGTATTGCGACTCGCTTGACATCACGGTCTCTGCCCTGAACTTGCCGAACCTTGCCAGCATGTGCTTGAATATGAGAGCGGAATGATAACTCGTGCCGCTTCCGGTGATGTAGATGTTCTTTGCCCCAGCAAGGATGCCGCAGAATTTCTGCATAATCTCTTCTTCCTGCCTTCCGGCGTGAATCACTGTCAGCCTCTGGTCATTGATCTCTTTGATAGTGTAATGAGCGTACTTGCCCTTGTCAATATCGCCCAGCTCCCACGCTACCTGGGTTATGGGATGAGCCACAGGGGCCCCTTCGAAATCAAAGATCTCGAGCTTTGTTTTGTCGACTATGCAGATATCTCCATTCTCCAGAAATATCGCCTTGTCAGTGTACTGCAGAAAGCCAAGTACGTCACTTGAGAGAAAGTACCCGTCATTAGCGACACCGACGATCAGGGGTTCCTCGTACCTGGCACCTGCTATCGTGCCGTCCTCAAAGACTGCAACAAAGGCAAAGTTGCCTTTGAGTTTCTTGCACGTCTGGATCATGGCCTCCTTGGTTCCCTTGCCAAGGCCGACTTCAAGGAGATGGGCAATCACTTCGCTGTCAGTCTCACTTGCAAACATGTGGCCTGCGCGCATCAGCTCTTCCTTCAGTTCCTTGTAATTTTCGATAATGCCGTTGTGGACTACTGCAACATCCTTTCTGCACGCAGAATGAGGATGAGCATTGCTGTCAGTCACTCCTCCGTGGGTCGCCCAGCGCGTGTGTCCTATGCCTATTTTGCCGGACATTTCGCTCATGTTGAGGCTCTTGTTCACCTCAAGTACCCTGCCGATTCCTTTGCGGACCAGGATGTTGCCACTGTCAATGGTGGCCACACCCACGCTGTCATATCCACGGTATTCCATTTTCTTTAGGCTGTCAACTATTATCGGCGCGGCAGAATTCCTGCCTTTGTATCCTATGATTGAGCACATAACGTATTGCGATAACGAACGGCAAACAACTTTAAAATACTTATTCAATAGCGAAAGACACCATTACGTCAAATAATATAACGGTCCTAGAACGTCGAAAACAAGGTAATTTCATACCACTACATATTGTTATATAGTGGTATGACGAATCTTTTTCGTGGAAAAAAAGCTCGTTTCAGAGCAAGAAGACCAGGCTTCGGTCAAGAAAATAGTGGTATTCAAGGATGTGTCCAGAATGAGGATTCTGTCAAATCCTGTTGCCTGGAAAATAATGGAGCTTTTGTCTAAAGGGCCGATGTATCCTGCCCAGGTCTCAAAGGAGCTAAAGATCTACGAACAGAGCGCCTATTACTATATCCGCAAGCTGGTGGCCATAGGCGCGGTCGAAGAGGCCGGGAAGAACTTTGTCAGGGGAGGCACTGCGCGCCTCTACAGGGCTGCGAGCCCGTCCTTTGGGATAGAGATGGACTGGGGCGAAACCAAACTTGTGCCCCGGAGCGAAGCCGGGCATGCACACGCAAGAAAGTTCTTTCAGGATTACGTAGGCGATGACGGCTCGTTCAAGGGTCTGTTGGTGGTGGGCGCACCAGACCCGCACGGCCCTTACAAGTCTTCCGCTAGGGACGGCCACTATGCCGTGCACCTTGCTTTCTTTCTTGGAAGCATTACGAATGCCGCCCCTTCGGAATTTGTGGTAAAGCTCGACGCCGATGCCAAGGCAGAAAAAGTCCTGACCGGGAACAACCTGATCCCAATAGGAGGACCTGGCACAAACATCATAACCGCGGAATTCAACAAGTACCTGCCAATAAGATTTGATGAAAAGAACTTCTGGTCGGGTCTCGTTGAGGAAAAGTCAGGCAAGAGGTACGGCCTTGACAACCACGGACTCATTGCAAAAATAAAGAATCCATACGACTCCAATTCCAGCGTAATAGTAGTGGCAGGGGTCAGGTCGGCAGGGACAAAATCTGCCGTGATCGCGCTTACAAATTACAGCGAGGAGGTTCTAAAGATATACAACGGCGAAGAAGAGTGGGCGCTGGTTGTTCAGGGTTTTGACATGAACTCTGACGGGAAAATAGACCACGTAGATGTTGTCAGCCTATGACGCAGCGGGCTGTTCACCTGCGGCAGCAGCGACTGGGATTTCAATGTGCAACAGGATCTGCGATTCTTCTCCGGCCCTGACAAGGTATCCTGGAATGTTGACCTTTCTGTTGCCTATCGACACATGGCCGTGGCTGACTATTTGCCTGGCCTGATATGGGGACTTTGTGCTGACTTTTTTCATTACTATCGTCTGCAGCCTTCGCTCGAGAAGGTCTTCCACCTTGAGGTTCAGGATATCATCAAGCGTCGCGCCTTCCTTGACAAGCCCGAGTCTATTCAGAAAGCTAAGCAGCCTCTTTTCCTTCTCACTTCTTGCTTCTGTCGAGAGAGCCAGCAGTGCGCGGGCCTGGTTTCTTATCCTAGCGACTTCGGTCTGGGCCCTCCAGAGCTCTCGCTTGTTTCGCAGGCCATAAGATCCCATTACGTACAATTCCGCGTTGAGCTGGTCTGTCGTCCAGATCATCCTGGGCCTGCGGTATAGTTTCTTGGCTTTACGAGGATCTCCCATCTAGCACCACACTACTTCTTTGCCGGCTCCTTGGCCGGTGCTGCTGGCTTTGCGCCAGATGCCGGAGTTGCCGCACCTGCAGCTGGCTTTGCACCCGCGGCAGGAGCAGCTCCTGGTTTGCCGGCATCCTTGGCTCCAGCCGCCGAGGCTGCTGCCGCGCCGGCTGCCGGCGCAACCGCTCCGGGAGCGCCAGGCGCGCCGCCGGGCAACAATTTCACCTTCTTTACTCCAACTGCGCCTCCCTTCCTGCCTGTCGTTCTGGTGCATTGGCCCCTTACTCTGAGGCCAAACATGTGCCGATATCCCCGCCAGCTCATCACGGTCTTTTCTCTATCAATGTCATTTGAAGCCGCAAAATCCAGATCTGATGTTATAAGGTGGCTGTTTGAGCCAGTATCCGTGTTTTTCCGCCTGTTTAGGTACCACTCTGGCATCCTGGCGGTCTTCGGGTCCGCGATTACTCTCTCTATCTCCCGGATTTCATTCTCCGTGAGGAAACCGACTCGCATACTGGGATTAATGTTAAGTGACTGGGTAAGGACTTGAGCAAAGTTGTAGCCGACACCTTTGATCTGGCTTATTGCAACGATCAACTTCTTGCCGCCTTCAATGTCTTTGCCTGCAATTCTCAGAATGTGTTTGTACTCGGCAGCGGCCAAATCAATTATCACGAAACAATATTCGGCAATAAAAACCATGCTGGGTGTGGCGAAATGTTCCCTACAATATTTTCTGGTAAAGACCATCTGCAAGTCATCGCGGCCTTCGATGATTAACACAAAGATTCGTTTAGCTGGATCCTTTTTTGTATGGCACATACTCCATGTAAAACATTATAAGCTTATGGTGTCCAATGTAATTGGAAAAGTGACCGGAAAGAAGGACAGCGAGCATGCAAGACTCGTCGTACAAAAGGCTTCTACAAAAACAAAAGACGAGCAGGCCCTTGAAGAATACAACAGACAGATCGAACTTGCAATCGAGAACCATTGAATTCTGACAATCTTTAAATCTCCGAAAGCACCCCGAAATTCTATTTCATTATGAGCCTAAAGATTGAGGAAACAGTTCGCCGCTCGTACAGTTCAAAACCAAAGTACGATGAAATAATGCCAGGAGTCCCGGAGGACTATAAACAGCTGCGGACTCTGGGGGATCTGTTAAAGATAAACTACAAGCATGCCAGGGTCGAAGAACAGCTGCGGGGAAACCTGATCGGAAAGTTGCGAAAGGGTGAGCACCCGTATCCCGGCATAATTGGATATGACGACGATGTCGTCCCTGCAGTAAACAGGGCCATACTCTCGGGTCACGACATGCTGCTCGTGGGCCAGATTGGCCAGGCCAAGACCAAGATCGCAGAAGCAATAGCAAAGAACCTGCTCTCGCCCATACCAGTCGTAAGGGGGACGATTACGAGCGACATTCCAACGACCCTCCCCGAGGATCAGCTCATCGCGCTCTTGTCCGATTCTGAGGTCTATCGGACGAAGCCAGAATTCGTCGTATCCCCGGAATGCGAGGAGATCATCAGGGCAAGCAAGCTGGAAACCGGCATTGACTGGATCAGCGGGGAGGACCGATACAAGTACATATTGTCTACTCCTGACATTTCTGTCAAGGACCTTGTCGGCCAGATCGATGCGATCAAGATCGCCAAAAAGGGCGTCGAGCTCTACAGCATAGAATCATATTCTGCAGGACAATTGCTTCAGGCCCGGCACGGGATCCTTTGCATAGACGAGCTGCCAGTCCTGGACCCTCGCAAGCAGGTATCACTGCTAAGTGTCCTTCAGGAAGGCAAGTTCACGACGGGCGCTTACCCGGTGGTATTCAAGCCGGATGTCAGAATAATTACGACTGCAAACCCGATCGACTACACACACTCTGGCAAGGTAATCGAGCCGCTCTTTGACAGGCTCAGAAGCCACATCGACACGCATTATCCAAAGACAGTCGAAGACGAGATGTTGATAATCGTGCAGGAATCGAGAATAGCTGATCCCGCGAATGCAATGCTCCCAGTCTTTATGGTCAGGACGATAGCCAAGGTGACCCAGGCGGCGCGAGGGCACCATGACGTCAACCATGACAAAGGCGTAAGCGTCAGGATGTCGGTGCATTCAATGGAAATGATCATCGGGGAGGCGGAGCGCACCCGCTCGGTCATCCACGGGGTCAAGGCAATACCAAGATTCTGCGACATCACCTGCATACACCAGTCATCCAAGTTCGAGCTTGCAGAGATGGAGGACACCAGGGAAAACAGGAGAAACATACTGAATTCCATAATAGACGGAGTCTTGAAGGAAATATCTCTGGAATATGTCCAGCAGGTGCCTGCCGACCAGATTACAAAAATAAAGAACGAGTTTGCAAAGAATAAGGCGTTCCAGGTTTCTCAGGTGGTACTGGGTTCGGGCAGCAAAAAAGGCGATTCGGACTATGAGTCACAACTCGCAAAGTTCCCGGGACTGCGACAGGCAATAAATGAAACCATTGCTGCAGTGAAGGAAGAACAAAAGCAGCTGGTGGAGCGGGCAAAGCAGATGGGAATAAAGAGTGAAACCATAGCGCTGACTCCTGATCTGGACGGTGAGTTCACCGCGTCGGTGGCCGAAGTCGTTCTGGAGGGCCTACGCCACATTCAGCCGCCTATGCTGGACAAGAAGGACAACAGCTATGGCCTCGCCCAGTAGCGCGCCTGGAAGCAAGAAGTTTCTTTACTTTCCCCTTGATAAGGAAGGGCAGGAGCAGCAACAGCAGCAAAACCAGCGCGAGCAAGAGCTGCCAAGAGACGTGCTTGACCGGCTTCTCAAGGGACTCGGGAGAGAAGCGCTAAGGGAAAAAACTCCCAGTCTGCAGGAACTCGAGCAGGCCCTGCAGTCGTCAATGTCTGCTTCGCAGGAACAGGATTCAAAGCAGGGATCAGAGTCTCGGTCAGATTCCCCGGACGGCAAGGGAGACGACTCGGGGATGCCGCTTGTCCGGCAACTGATTCAAAGGGGCTACCTGAAGGACTCTCCAAAGTGGCTCAGCGCCAAGGGCTTCACGTCTATTGGCGGCAGAATTCTTTCAGACGTAATGAAGGCGCTAAAGGCGGGAGATTACGGGATGCACGAAACGCAGGACCTGGGCAGCGGTTCGCTTATCCTTGACACGAGCAAAAAGTACGAGCCCGGTGACGACATACGACTGTTAAATGTTCCAAAGTCACTTCTGAATGCAATCCAGAGAACTTTGAGGGATGGTGGCAACATCAAGCTGCCACTGCCCATTGAAGTCGACGACTTTGAGGAGTACGAAACGATGAAAGAGGTGAGGGTAGCCGTGGTCTATTGCATAGACCTGAGCTCCACGATGCGGTACTCCACTATGTATGGCGACATGAGCAGGATAGAAGCTGCGAAGCGCGCCCTTTGGAGCCTTTATCTTTTGAACCGCAAGTTCTTTCCCTCCGATAGCGTCTACATCGTAGGGTTCGGAGCTCTTGCATCCAAGGTAGTGCCACAGGACATACCGTACCTAAAGACCTTTGAGCCGGGCGCTGACTTTTTACATTACACCAACTACCAAGCCGCATTTCGTCTAGCCAGCAAGCTGCTTCAAAAAGACGGAGCGCTTAACAAGAGAATAGTCCTTGTAACAGACGGACATCCCAGCGCGTGCTTTATCGACGACAAGAACGAGCAAGACAAGATATTGTCACAGAGGCCGTACTCGCATTTCTACACCCCGGACAGAGAAACGATCGACACCGTGAAGCAGAACAACAGCATGGACCTTGATGTAGCGTCTGGCGAGCTTGTGTACCTGTGCTACAGGTACCGGCAGGTTGATCAGTACATTGGCGAGCGGACGATAGTCGAGGCGAAGAAATGTCATTCTATGAAAATTGACATTGACACGATAATGATAAGTGAAGAGGATTCCCTGCTGGGCTATGTCAATGAAATGGAAAAGTACGTAAAAGGCAGATCGTACTACATCAACCCTGCCGATATTGACAAGGTCTTGCTTACCGATTATCTGAACAATAAAAAACAAAAGACTATCCGAGCCAGTTCTCAGTGGTAGGTCAAGCGTGGACAAGCTTAATATACAGACGAGATTTTGTTTTGCATAAGCAACGAGTCATGCTGATAATCTTTGACGTAGAAGGCGTCTTGCTTAATGCCGAATACCTTCCAGTTCTTGCTCAGATAAAAGGTCCAAAGAAAGAGAAAGAGATCTGGGACATCACCAATGCTGGTATCAGAGGGGAGATCGACTGGGAGGAAGGCCTGCGGCGACGCGTCCACGCGCTTCGCGGGATAACCTACGAAGAAGCCAAGAAGATAGGCGAGAGCCTGCCACTCATGCCCGGAGCCAAGGAGCTCTGCTCTGCACTCAAAAAGGCGGGATGGAAAATGATCGCAGTCTCGGGCGGTTTTACCATAATCACTGACAGGCTCAAAGAAGAGCTCGGGATAGACAAGATATTTTCTAACCAGCTTGTGTTCAACGATGGCAAGCTGGAAGATGTGGTGATGCACGTGACTTCTGACAAGGCAGCAGCGGTGAGGTCAACCATAAAGGAATGGGGATTCAGAAAGGAAGACATTGTAGTTGTAGTCGACGGAGCAAATGACCTGAAACTGTTTGCTCTGGCCGGCTTTACGGTTGGATTCTGCCCGGTCGATGTAGTGAGGGAAAAGGCAGACGAATCTATCGACAAGCGCGACCTGAGCCTCCTGCTCCACTTGCTAAAAAAAAAATTCGGAGAAACCGCATTGATTAACGCTACTACCGGCAGAAGGCAGTAGGATAACCAACCCGTTTTTTAACCGCCATCGTCATTAACCGACATGTTGATAAAGATAATCCCTATCATGATTTCCTCTGACATAAAGAAGGGAGACGATCTTGGTGCAATTATTGCCGATGCCGCCAAGAGAAACAGTCAGAGGATTCTCGACGGGGACATTATTGTAATAGCGCAAAAGATCGTCTCAAAGGCAGAAGGGCGCATAGTCGACCTCCGTACCATCCGCCCCGGCAGGATGGCAAACAAACTGGCGAGGGAGCAAGGAAAGGATCCGCGAGTGACAGAAGTCATATTGCGCGAGTCCGCGTCTATCGTGAAAGCAAAAAGCGGGATCATTATCAGTGAAACAAAGCACGGCTTTGTGTGCGCCAACGCCGGAGTGGATCAGAGCAACGCGGAGGGTAAGGAGTCTGCCATCCTGCTTCCAACCGAACCTGACCGATCTGCGCGCCGGCTTTCAGATTCAATTGAGAGAAAAACCGGCGCAAAAATAGCCGTCATAATCGCAGACACATTTGGCAGGGCCTTTCGCATCGGGCAAACAAACACGGCGATCGGAGTCGCAGGCATCAAGCCGATCAAAAGCTACATCGGAAAACGCGACATGTATGGGAGAAAACTGCAAGTGACTGAAATCGCGGTTGCCGACGAAATAGCCTCTGCCGCAGAACTGGTGATGGGCAAATCTGAACGGGTCCCGGTGGCAATAGTCCGCGGGTACGGTTTTGAAAAGGCATCAGGCGCGACAGTACGCGAGCTGATAAGACCCAAGAAAAGTGACCTATTCAGGTAGATTCGCTTCTCTTCCCGCCCCAAAAATGCATCGCCTCGAAATGAAAAGACGTTATTTGTGCGAAACGAATACATTTATTATAAACAAACTGTATTTTTATTAACGTTCGTTGCCATGAGTACCTCAGCGACAAAGTCGATCGACGCAAGGGGGCTTTACTGCCCTGAGCCCGTTTTCCGCACCAAAATGGAGATTGAGCGGCTCAAGATAGGCGATGTTCTGAAGGTGGTGACCGACGACCCTGAATCCGAAGAGGACATATCAAGATGGGTCAACCGCAATGGCCACCAGTTGATATCGTTGAACAAATCCGAGAAGGAACTCGAGTTCTTGATAAAGAAGGCGAAATAGACAATGACTACTGCAGTAGCGAGCCGTGATCTAGTCGAACGCATAGGTCAGACACCTATGGTGGAGCTAAAGTCTTTTGCAACAAGGAATGTAAAGTTTTATGCAAAGCTGGAGTGGCATAACCCGTTTGGCTCTGTAAAAGACAGGGCTGCGTACTGGATGATCAAAGACGCTGAAAAAAAAGGCATTCTGAAAAAGGACAAGAGCATAATAATCGAACCGAGCTCGGGCAATACCGGCATCGCGCTGACGGGGATTGCCAGCGCGCTTGGCTACAAGGTGGAAATAGTGATACCTGATAAAGTCAGCGAAGAAACCAAGGACATACTGCGCCACTTGGGCGCGACGCTGCACGAGACTTCTGACGACCTCTGTCCTCGCGTGGGGGCAGGGACAGACCAGAGTATCGCTCTTGCCAAAGCCATCTCAAAGCCACGTCCAGAAATCTATTACATGCCAAACCAGTACGAAAACGATTCCAACTTTCTGGCCCATTATGAAAGCACGGGTCCAGAGATCTGGAAGCAGACTGACGGGGCGGTCACTCATTTCGCCACAGGCTGCGGAACAGGAGGCACGATCACCGGCACCGCGACATTTCTAAAGGAAAAGAACCGCAACATCAAAGTCGTCGCAGTCCAAGCGCAAAAGAACCATATGCTGCAGGGATTGCGCAATTTTGAAGAATCTTCGATGCCAGACCTATTCAAGCGCCGTGAAAGTGTTGTCGACAAATGGATAACGGCTACGAACAAGGACTCTTTTGACGCAGTACGGAGGCTCGCAGAAACGGGAAACATGCTCGTAGGACCATCCTCAGGCTCTGTAGCGACAGCCATGTTGCAGACCGCGCAGGAGCTGGATAACGGAGTGGTTGTCGGGATCTTTGCCGACGACGGCAGAAAGTTCAAGAGCCTTTATGTGAGAGAGAACATCATGAGCGAGCAGGAATACGATAGGGCCCTCAAGAATGCAAAGCACATGTCAGAACTAGCCTACCATCTTTAGGAATACGCACTGACCCCAAAAAACGACTAGAAGTCATCTCATAAATGGCTCGTTACCAAAAAATGCGTAGAATACATGCAAAATCCGATAGACAAATCAGTCAGCCATTCGACTATTGCCTTATCTTACCATTTATGAGATGGCTTCTAGTTCTTTGTTGTCTTTTGCTCCGAAAGCCATCTCTCGACATCAATAGCCGCCATGCAGCCAAACCCAGCCGCAGTCACCGCCTGCCTGTACCTGTGGTCATGAACATCACCGGCAGCGAAAACCCCTTCGACGCTGGTTCTGGTATGATCTTTTAGGACAACATAGCCCTTGTCGTCCAGCCGCAACTGACCCTGAAAAATCGCAGTATTTGGTTCGTGCCCAATGGCCACAAAAAGGCCGCCTGCGGTAATCGACTTCTCTATGCCGCTGTTGATGTCTTTGACTAGCACGGTTGCAACTTTCTTGTCTCCCTTGATGTCAGAGACCACGTTATTCCACAGAAACTCTATTTTGGGATTCTCCAGCGCCTTGTCTTGTAGTATCTTGCTTGCGCGAAGCGATTCGCGCCTGTGCACTATCTTTACTGATTTACCGAACTTTGTAAGGAACGTGGCTTCTTCTATCGCGGTGTCCCCGCCGCCGACTACTACAATGTCTTCGTCCTTGAAGAACGGGCCATCGCATGTCGCGCAATAGGAAACTCCCCTGCCGCTAAACTGCTGCTCCGCAGGTATTCCCAGCTTGCGCGGCGAGGCGCCCGTGCAGACGATGACTGCCTCCGCACTGTAGGTCTCTGAATGCGTGGTGATCGTAAAAGGCCGCTTCTTGAAGTCAACCTTTGTCACCTCGTCGTCGACTACCTTGCCCCCAAATCTCTCTGCCTGCTGGCGCATATTCATCATCAGTTCGGGACCAAAAATCCCGGTCGGAAAGCCAGGATAGTTCTCCACTTCGCTTGTGGTCATTAGCTGGCCACCTGGCAGTGTGCCGGAAATTATGAGTGTGGACAGCCTGGCCCTTGACGTGTAAACGCCCGCGGTATACCCTGCGGGCCCTGAGCCGATTATTACAACATCGTAATGCTTCTGATTAGAGGAACTTTGTGATTGCTCTCCAGACAACGTACAAAATGACAAGTCAAATACCTCTTAATAATCCGTTCGGAAAAGGATCATTTAG
>JANWIX010000095.1 GCA_025449675.1 Nitrososphaera sp.
GATGAAAACGCCTGAAGACAAAAAAGGCGAGATCGCGATGCTCACGCTTGAAATCGAGTCGCTCCAGTCGCTCTTTGAGAATTACAACCTGGGCATGAACGTCTTCCGCAGGGCACAGGGCGGTAGGACAGGGCTTAGGGAATAAGCCCATCTTTTCACTCCCCGATCGCTCATTGAGACAAAACTGTAGCATTGCTGACCAATCTATGAAAAGTGAATGCTCCGGGCACTCTGTTCATGCATAAATTACTGGCTCCAGTGCCAATAATGAATTTATATAACTACTCACTCGTTTTAACTACACCCCCATGCATGAAGAAAAACTAAAGCGCCTAGCTACGATGAAAAAGTCTGCTGAGAGTGGCGGTGGGCAAGAGCGAATAGAGGCCCAGCATTCCAAGGGAAAGCTTACGGCAAGGGAAAGAATCGCACTCTTGCTTGACGAAGGCACCTTTGTGGAATTGGACAAGTACGTCATGCACAGAAGCGACGATCCTTCTATTCCAAAGCTCTATGGGGACGGCTCTGTGACAGGCTTTGGCACCATTGCAGGCAGGCAGGTCTTTGTGTTTTCATACGATTTCACGGTTCTCGGCGGCTCGCTTGGCGAAATGACCGGTAAAAAGATAGCCAAGGCGATGGACCATGCCATGAAAGTGGGATGCCCCATAATAGGCATCATTGACTCGGGCGGCGCACGCATCCAGGAAGGCGTCAGCAGCCTGGACGCATACGGCGACATTTTCTTCCGAAATGCGATGGCTTCGGGCGTGATCCCGCAGATAACCGCAAGCATCGGACCCTGCGCCGGCGGAGCAGTGTATTCTCCGGCGATGACTGATTTTGTCATCATGGTAGAAAACATTGGCCAGATGTTTGTCACCGGACCCGAGGTAGTCAAGGAAGTCCTGAGCCAGGAAGTTTCCTTTGAGGAGCTTGGCGGCGCACGCGCTCACGGCAGCAAGTCCGGCGTTGCCCACTTTGTTGCCAAGAACGAGTACGAATGCTTTGACAGGATAAAAAAGCTGGTATCTTTTCTCCCGCAGAACAACACCGAGGATCCGGCGATAGTAGAGACAGGCGACGATCCGAACAGGACAGACCCGAACCTGATAAACATCCTCCCCGAGAACCCCTATCAGCAGTACGACATCAAGGAGATAATAAAGTCCATCATCGATAATGGCGACTTTTTTGAAGTGCACGAACTGTTCGCAGAAAACATAGTCGTCGGCTTTGCCAGAATGGGCGGAAGGTCAGTAGGCATCATCGCGAACCAGCCGCAGTTTTTGGCCGGGGCACTAGACATCAATTCTTCGAGCAAGGCCGCGCGCTTTATCCGCTTTTGCGACACATTCAACATTCCGGTGGTTACGCTTGTCGACACTCCCGGCTACCTGCCTGGAACGGATCAGGAACACAACGGAATCATCAGGCATGGCAGCAAGCTCTTGTTTGCATATTGCGAAGCCACCGTGCCCAAAATTACCTGCATAATAGGCAAGGCATACGGGGGCGCTTACATCGCCATGGGGAGCAAGAACCTCCGCGCTGACGTGAATCTGGCATGGCCAAACGCAGAGATAGCCGTTCTCGGACCCGAGGCGGCGGTGACCATAATCCACAGGAAGGACCTGAAAAATGCTGCCGACGCCCCGGCGACAAAGAAAAAGCTGGCCAAGGAATATCGCGACAAGTTCGCCAACCCGTACATTGCTGCGGAAAAAGGCGTTATCGACGTGGTGATAGACCCGATGGAAACAAGGCCTTTCATAATCCGGGCGCTCGACGCGCTTGCTAACAAGAAAGAGCCAAGGCCCTGGAAAAAGCACGGGAACATCAACCTGTGATACGAAATGGCAGGCAAGATAACAAGCATTCTGATTGCGAACAGGGGCGAAATAGCTCTTCGGGTGATCCGCGGATGCAAAGAGCTCGGCATCAAGTCAATAGCTATCTATTCTGATGAAGATGTCAGGGCGATACACGTAAAGAGGGCAGACGAAGCCTACCACATCGGCGCTGCAGCTCCGGCACAGAGCTATCTCAACATGGCCAAGATAATCGAAACGGCCAAGGCAGCCGGCGCCGATGCGATACACCCTGGCTATGGTTTTCTTTCTGAGAACGAGAACTTTCCCGAGCTTTGCGACAAGAACGGGATGATATTCATAGGCCCGACAGCCAAGGCGATGGAGGTTACCGGGGACAAGATCAAGTGCAAGGAAGTGATGACAAAGGCCAAGGTCCCAACCGTGCCCGGAAGCGATGGGATCATTGAAGACGTTGACAAGGCTGCCGATGTCGCGCACAAGGCCGGATATCCTGTCCTGCTAAAGTCCGCGTTTGGCGGAGGAGGCAGGGGAATCAGGCTGGCCAACAACGAGAAAGAGCTGAGGCAAGAGTTCGAGATGGCATCGGCCGAATCAAGGGCGGCTTTTGGCAAGGCCGCGCTGTATGTGGAAAAATACCTCCAGCGAATCAGGCACATCGAGTTCCAGCTGATAAGGGATTCGCACGGCAACGGCAGGCACCTCTTTGAGCGGGAATGCTCGATACAGAGGCGCCACCAGAAACTGATTGAAATGTCGCCCTCTCCAGTTGTCGACCAGAAAACAAGGGCACACATAGGCGAGATAGCAGTCAGGGCCGCAGCAGCCGTAGACTATTTGAACGCAGGCACCGCCGAATTCCTCAGAGACCAGGAGGGCAACTTTTACTTTATCGAAATAAATTCCCGGCTCCAGGTGGAGCACCCCGTGACAGAACTAGTCACAGGGCTAGATCTCGTAAAACTCCAGGTTGCAGTTGCGCAAGGAGAGGAAATCCCGTTCAAGCAGGAGGACCTGAAGATGAACGGCTGCGCAATCGAATGCAGAATAAATGCAGAAGATCCGTTCTATGACTTTGCACCCTCGGTCGGCCCGGTGCCAACCTGCAACATCCCATATGGGCCTGGCATAAGGGTTGACACTTACCTCTATCCCGGGTGCACCGTCTCTGGCTACTACGACTCGCTGGTTGCAAAGATGCTGGCATGGGGCAGTAACTTTGAAGAAGCGCGAGTGAGGACAAAAAACGCCCTGGACGAATTTTCGATAGAGGGCATCAACACAACCATTCCGCTTTACAAGACGATAATGGACGATCCGAACTTTATCAAAGGCGAACTGTCGACAGACTACCTAGACAGGTTCAAGATATTCGACAAGATGAACGAGGATGCAAAGGCCAGGGCAAAGGACAAGGCGTCGGCGGCAGTGGCAGCCGTCCTGATGCAGTCCGAGTTCGTGAAGAAAGGCGCTTCGCAAGACGCCCTCGCCCGGTCAAAGTGGAAAATGAGAGGAAGCACGATCTAGAATGGAATTCAAGGTAGGCGACCTTGCGCAGCTGCTAGATGGTGAGGTGCTGCGAACTACCGGCGACGGCAGCGCGGTGCTTGTAAAGATAGCGGGCAAGCAGCACACGCTGAGAATGCTAAAAGCGGGTACTAGCGAGTTTGAATTCATGCTGGACAATACCTACCATCACGCAAAGATCCTCCAGTCTGGGAGCGCCGAGGTGAAGATGATGGTAGACGGGCAGCCAATTACAATAAAGAAACACAGCAAGCTCACCGAAGTCTTGGAAAAGGCATCTGCGCTTGGCGGAGCCGGCCTAGGAGACCGCAACTTGGCAAGCCAGATACCGGGGCGAGTTGTCAATATTCCGGCCAAGACTGGAACCGAAGTAAAGAAGGGAGACGTAATCGTCGTGCTGGAATCAATGAAGATGCAAGTTGCAGTCAAGGCCCACAGGGACGGGAACCTGAAGGAAATAAAGGTAAAGCAGGGCGCCAGCGTCGCGAGACACGACATTCTGGCGGTAATAGAATAACTAGTTCTTTGCCCTTTTCAGGACGTCCTTTATCTCGTCATAGTTTGGCTCAATAGTAGGGTTATCGTTGACCCATCTATAGATCACCTTGCCGTTCTCGTCCAGAATAAAGACAGACCTTTTAGCCGCGTCATAGTCCTTTAGAGACCCAAGCCTGTTCATCACGATGCCGTATTTCCTGATGACATCGCGCTTGTAGTCAGAAAGGACAGGAAAGTTCAGGTGACGGTTCTGGACAAAGAACTTGTTTGCAAACGGACCGTCGACAGATATCCCGATTACGTTGGCACCGAGATCCCGCAGCTGGTCAAGTGAGTCGCGTAGTGCGCACATTTCAGCAGTGCATGTCGGGGATTCGGCAGCTGGAAAGAACGCTAGCACGGCCTTTTTCCCCCTGAAGTCGCTGAGCTTCACCGGCTTCATGTCTGGATCGGGCAATTCAAAATCTGGAGCCGAGTCACCTATGTTTGGAACGGAAGCGAGAGATGTGCTGGACATATCGGAAATAGATGCGGCGATTTCATAATAAAAAGATTTAGAATATTTTGGGACTCTGCTAGATGGTTGATTAGCTAGAGCATCTTTATATTTTCTGGAAGGTCATCATTTACATGCTAGACCTCTTTAGAGGTCGTTTGGCCATGATTCGGAGCGGGCTACCTCTGGGTCTGATGGCGTTTCGTACTTATCGCAATGGTTTTGCAGTAATGAGGGCGCTTGTCGGCGGCCGACAAATAGAGGCAGTCAGAAGAGACGGCTCAAAAGTCACGTTTCATAGCGACAGAGAGATTATCTTCGATATGCTGTCGCAGAGGAACCGTCTTTATGGAAAAGATTTCGCCGTAGAATTTGAAGGCACAACGGCCATTATTGACAAGCGCTTCAGGCTGGTTGATGCGGTACGCAATGGAGGCATCTACCCCATTTTCATAAGGGATTGCTATCGAGATCTAACTGTAGAGGGGAAGATCGTCATAGACATAGGAGCCAACATCGCTGATTCATGCATCTATTTCGTGCTGCGTGGCGCGCAAAAGGTCGTCGGATTCGAGCCTTTTCCACACAATTACGATATTGCAATCAGGAACGTTAAGGGCAATGGCCTTGCAGACAGGATAAATCTCGTGATGGCCGGATGTTCTGGGAAAGGCGGCAGAATCACTGTCGACGCGGGTACCAGCAATACGATGAGTCAAGCAGAGAACCTCCAGGTTGGCGCTACAGTTCCCATCTACGATCTCGCTCACATAGTATCAGAGTATGGCGGTGATGTACTAAAGATTGACTGCGAGGGCTGCGAGTACGATGCCATTATGGCAGCCAGCAATACCACGTTGCAGAATTTCCAGCAGATCATCATCGAATTTCATCATGGATATAGTGGACTCAAGAGAAAACTGGAGGACGCTAATTTTCACGTCTCTCACGACATCACGGGGTACTGGGCTTCAAGAAAGATGCTGACAGGACATATTCTCGCTACCCGCCAAGGCCCTCGTCAGCAAATCGAAACAATAACGCAATAATTCAGGGTCTAGGCATACTTGCTCTTGAATGGTGATAGCTGTCGCAGCTCACTGACAATTTCTGCCAGCGCGGCTACTGCAACATCCATCTCCTCCCTCGTGTTCTGCATTCCCAGGCTGAGCCGAAGAGAGCCGGTTATCTCTTCATATGAAAATCCCATCGCCTTCAGGACATGCGACTGCTTCTGCTTCTTGACGGAACAGGCCGAACCTGTAGACGCGGCTATGCCGTTCTCGTCGAGCTTGATTATCAGGTCTTCACCGTTGACGCCAAAAAAAGTAAAGTGCGCGTTATTAGGAATTCTATCTGTCTGCGATCCGTTCAACCTCGAATGAGGAATTTCACTGGCTACTTCATCCACAAGGTAGTCGCGCAGCTCTGACACGTAAAGTCTGTATTCTTCCATCTTTTCGGTAGCAAGCTGGCAGGCCTTGCCAAAGCCGACTATGCCCGGAACGTTCTCTGTCCCAGAACGCAGCGAGGCTTCCTGGCCGCCGCCATGCAAGATCGGTGACAGCTTGACCCCGGCCCTGACATATAGCGCTCCCACGCCCTTTGGTCCCTGAATTTTGTGCGACGACATCGACATCAGATCAATTCCAAGGTTCTTCACATCTATCGGGATCTTGCCTGTCGCCTGAACCGCGTCGGCGTGAAAAAGTGCTTCTGCCTCATGGGCAATCTTTGCCAGTTCCATGACGGGCTGGATGGTCCCGATTTCATTGTTGGCGTACATGATGCTTACCAGTGCAACATCTTTTGCCATGGCATCGCGGAGATCTGATGGTCTGACCATTCCTTCCTCTGTGACCGGGAGGTAGGTGACCTTGAAGCCCATCTGCTCCAGATCCCTGCAAGGCTCGAGCACGGCGTCGTGTTCTATACTGCTTGTGATTATCCTGCTTTTTCCAGAATCTTTTGCGCTAATAGCCACCCCCTTGATTGCGAGGTTGTCGGCCTCGGTCCCGCCGGAAGTGAACGTTATTTCTCGGGGAGAAGCTCCTATAAGATCTGCGACCCGCTTGCGGGCGAGCTGCATGCCTCTTGTAGTCTCCCTCCCGAACTTGTGTATCGACGATGGGTTTCCGTACTGCTGCTTCATGTAAGGCAGCATTTCCGCTATAACTTCGTCGGCGACAGGTGTTGAAGCGGCGCTGTCGAGATAGATGTGGCGATCGGCGGCGCTATTCATCCTGATCACCGACAATAGCCAGCTTGCTGCCTCCGTAGCCGGCCGCGTCTATTGACACAAACTTGAACCCAAGTTCCTTGAGCTTTTTATCGAGCAACGCCAGCCTATCGGCATCAAACATCTTCGCAAGCTCGTCTCTGCCGACTTCGACCCTCGCTACTTCGCCATGGTCCCTGACTCTTGCCAGCCTGACACCAAAAATTGTCTTGACGATTATTTCAGAGCTTTCAATTCTCTGTAGCTTTTCATACGTTACTTCAGTACCGGTGGGAATCCTTGAAGCAAGGCACGCATTGGAGGGCTTGTCGTAAATGGACAGGCCAGAGTTTCTCGCGATCGCCCTGACTTCTGACTTGTCAATGCCAAGCTCCACCATTGGACTCCGCACGCCATTTTCACGCAGCGCCCTTATTCCAGGCCTGTAGTCAGAAAGGTCGTCGAGATTCGTTCCGTCAACCATGAGAGTAATGCCCGCCTTTCTGGCCTCCTCCGCCAGATGACGCCCCAGCTCTGTCCGGCAGTGATAGCAGCGCAACCCGTCGTTCTTTACAAATTCCGGGTTCTCCAATTCATCGTACTGGATAATCCTGTGCGCTATGCCTATCTCCTTGGCAACGCTGCGTGCAGAGTCAAGCTCTTCTTGCGAGAGTGTCTTGTAGTCCGCCGTTATGGCTAGCGCTCGATCGCCCAGCGCCTTTCGCGCAGCCAGAGCCACAACGGCGCTGTCTACTCCGCCTGATAATGCGATGACAGCGCTGTCAGAATTGCTGATGAACCAGTCAACCAGCCCGTCCAGACCTTTTGACTTTGCCACTCTCATCCCAGCCTCTGCATGACCTGTGCGCTCACCAGCTCCATCACCTTCTTCACAGCCATCTGGCTCCTCGACGCGATTATCCTGATGTCCTCGAATTCCGGCTTGGCATTTGTTATCTTGCCAGTCGCCGAACTTTTGGCGACTTTGACATGTACGTTGAAAGTGTTGCCATCAATATTCACGGGAATAGTGAGTACCGTTCGAGGGAGGATATATCTCTCTACTTCCTGCACCCTTGCCCCCAGCGTTCCCGATTCGCTGAACAAGACCTCCAACACGTCATCTAGCTGGGTCTTTTCAGTTATAATTCTAATCAGAAACGTGGGCCTGCTCTTCTTTGTCGTTCCGGATATGACCGTAACATCCTTGGTGACATCAGACAGACGTTCAACAAGGTTGCCAACAAGCTCTCCAGACGCATCGTCAATATTTGTTTCCACAACACACACCGTGTCCTTGAAGGTTTCTGACGCGGTTTTTGAGCTGCCAATTACCAGCCTGACAACGTTCGGAAATCCCTCAAATTCCTTCCTTCCAGCGCCGTATCCAATGGACTCTGGCGCCAGGCTCGGGTAATGGCTGGTGCTTCCATCAAGAGCCAAGTTGACCAGCATTGCAGCTCCCGTGGGAGTCGTCAATTCGCCCTCTGCCTGCCCGCCGACTAGGACAAATTTCCTTTTCCTAAAGATTTCAAGAATCGCTGATGCAGGGTTGGGGACAGTCCCGTGGGAAAATTTCAAGAGCCCTCCGCCGACTGCAACGTTGGTAGAGAATATCCTGGCACCAAGCAGGCCCAGGTCCTGAAGTGCCGCCGCGCATCCGACAATGTCTGCAAGGGTGTCGATGCTCGATGCTTCGTGCAGGTGGACGCTGGCAACATCTTCGCCATGGATCTTTGCCTCGGCCGAGATTATCGTTTTGAGCGATTCCCGGGCAAAAACTTTGGCCCGATTGTCCAGCCCAATCGCGTCGCAACAGCGCGCAAGTGCCCTCTGCATCTCTGCCCCCTTGCGCTCGCTTACGTCATCCCTGTATGAAATCTGGAGCCGAGTGGCAGAGAAGCCGTGCGACTTTACCTTTACAAACTTTACTTTTGATATCTTGCTTCCCTTCAGATGGTCCTGGCATGCATACATTGCGTCAGAAACCTTGCGCCCGCTGGCTCCCGCGTTGACAAATGCTGACATGAGCATATCGCCGGCAATTCCCGCGACTTGAGAGTCTATTACCGCGACCTTTGTCATCTGTCAGAAAATCTAGCCCGCGTCGCTTTATATCACTTTATTTCCGGATTTCGATGGCCATTAGCTTGCTGATCTCAGCCTGGATCTCGGCATCTGTTTCATCTCCATAGATTACTAGTAGCCTATCATTGTCCTGAAGGACATAATCCATTATAGAAAAGATCTCTGTGCTGTTTCTGTAGTACCTGAGCTGGTTATTGCCCTGCTCGCAGAACTGCTCTCCGTCGTCTCGGATGAAGCAATTGTCACGTATGTCCATGCCCACACTTCGAAAGAACTCGCCGACAGGAACCATAGTGGAATGCCTGTGCAGGGTGGTTCCGTCTCCTCCCTCCACGTGTATGTATTGATTGCCAGTAGTTCTCACCTGGTACTTGTCCTGGCTAAAGTCTATCGCTTCACCATCGAGCACTACTGCAAAGACTGCATGCAAATGTGCTGACCCGAGCGGCCCAAAACCCAGTGTGGGATTTTTAGGAGCGAAAACTGCCGCAGCGACACCAGCTCCGACAACGGCCACTATGATTGGAATAATTATCATCATGTACTTTTTGTTCCGGCGGCGGCCGGCTGCAAAGTAACTGTCGTCCCTCTTTTTGCCAGAGTCATTTTTCTTTTTGCCAGACAATTCTTTACTACAGCTAAAGTTAGCGATCGCTGCTCAATTTAAAGCTGTTCCACGATATCTGTTTGTAAAACATATTAATCCAGTGACTGCTGGATCTTCGATCATGACTATTACAGTAATCGGATCCGGCAAAGTCGGCGCTTCTGCTGCGTTGAACTGCGGCCTGCGCGAACTTGACAGGGACATACTTTTGCTCGATATCGTGCAAGGGCTCCCGCAGGGCGAAGCGATGGACATCAACCACCAGCTTTCGGAAAGGGGCACTGATGCAATAGCGAGAGGCTCAAACAACTATGAAGACATGCGGGGCTCCGACTATGTAGTGCTTGTTGCCGGAGTGGGGAGAAAGCCGGGCATGACCCGGATGGACCTCCTAAAGACAAATGCCGGCATTGTCAAGGACGTCGCTTCAAAAATTTCAAACTATGCAAAGGACGCGATAATAGTTGTGGTGACAAATCCGCTTGATCCAATGACCTACCTTGCGCTAAAGACGATAGGTTCCGAAAAGAGCAGGGTCATGGGGATGGGCGGCATGCTCGACCTTTCCCGGTTCAAGAGCTTTATTCAGAGCGCCACCGGCCTGTCTCGCAGCTCCATCCAGGCAATGGTGATAAGCGAGCACGGCGAGAACATGCTCCCGCTGACTAGGTTTTCCTCGATAGGCGGCATCCCCCTTCACGAATTCATCCCAAAGGAAAAGGCCACGGAGATATTTGAGAATACGAGAAA
>JANWIX010000096.1 GCA_025449675.1 Nitrososphaera sp.
AAGTTCCCCCTCCAAGGTCAAAGACCATTATCTTTAGGTCCTTGTTGGCCTTGTCGAGTCCGTAGGCGAGTGACGCGGCCGTTGGCTCGTTTATGATCCTGACCACCTGCAGGCCCGCGATGTCTCCTGCGTCCTTGGTCGCCTGCCTCTGGTTGTCGTTGAAGTATGCCGGCACCGTGATGACCGCCCTGTCTACCGGCTCACCAAGGAACGCCTCCGCATCGCGCTTTATTTTCTGCAGGATAAAAGACGAAATCTGCTGCGGCGTGTATTCCTTGCCGTACACTTTGAACTTGAAATCTGTCCCCATCTTGCGCTTTGCCGCGATCACTGTACCCTCGGGGTTTGAGATCATCTGTCTCCTTGCCGGCTCGCCCACGATCAATTGCCCGTCCCTGGTGAAGGCCACCACGGATGGGAACGCCTTGCCACCTATCGATGTTCCCTCAGCAGCCTGGATTATGGCTGGCTTGCCGCCTATCATCGACGCGGCCGCCGAGTTGCTGGTTCCTAGATCTATTCCTATTATTTTTCCCATGTTTTCTCAATCTCCTTGATTACTGGTATCTGCTTCAATAGTAGTGTCAGAAACGCTATTTCTAATTATCTTCTTGGAAATTTCGACCAAGCTTGGCCTGAGAACCTTGCCGTTGAGCATGTAACCCTTCCTAATCTCAGTCGTGACGGTGTTCTCGGGAACACCACTTTTTTCCAGATGGGCTATGGCCTCGTGGACATTCGGATCAAAGGGCGTGCCGACCGTCTCGATCTCCATCACGCCCTCGGAAGACAGCAGCGAATCGATATTCTTCAAGATGCCCTTCAGACCTTGAATCACAACTGACCCGGCCCCGCTCTGCGTTGCAACGGACAGGGCCCTCAGGTAATCGTCACGGATGCTAAGGAACTTTAGCAGGAGATCAGCCTTTATCTGCTCTGTCTTTGAAGAGATCTGCCTGTCAGCCTGCTTGCGATAGTTGTCAAAGTCTGCCATTAGATACTTTATCTTGTTGAGGTTGCTCTCAGATGACTCTTTGACCTTGCGCAACTCTTCTTTTGTCAAATCAAGCTCTTTCCTCAATTCCGCGATTTCGTCCTCCGCGTTGGCCTGATGATCCTCCTCTTCTGGGGCCACGCTCCTCTCCTTATTTTCCAAGGTCATCTCTGGAAAAGAGGCATGTGATAATAATTGTTTATCGCTCTCGCATGCGCAAGGAATATAGCAGATCTCGCGCCCAGCGAGAACGTGACCGATGACGAAGAGCTGGAAGCTATCAGGCGGAGAAAGCTGGCCGAGCTCCAAAAGGCGGCAAGTGCCAGGGAAATGATGTCCGGCCTCAATCAGCCGATAGTGCTGACCGATTCTAACTTCGCCTCGGAGGTCGGAAAGTACCCTCTCTTGCTTGTAGATTTCTGGGCTCCGTGGTGCGGACCATGCAGGATGGTTGCCCCTATAATAGAGCAGCTGGCAAAGGAATATTCCGGGCGCGTCGCGTTTGGCAAGCTCAACGTCGACGAGAACCAGATGGTCGCTGGAACTTTTGGTATACAGAGCATCCCGACCATGATGATATTCAGAGCAGGCAAGCCGGTGGATGTCATCGTAGGTGCTCTGCCAAAGGCACAGATAGAGATGAAGCTAAAGCATCATTCTGGAAGCGGCGGTTCCATCTACCTGTAGGAGAAATGGGTGAAAAAGAAAAGAGACCGCACTTAGTTAATACCCAAGTGCGGGAATGATGCAACGCTTACGCCCAGTTCGCCCTGGATTTTTCTGATCTTGGTGGCGTACTCTCTCATCTTTGCGTTATCGCCCTGTACCTTGGCGATCCTGTACCCCTTCCATGCCTTTCTCAGTGCTCCCCAGCTCTGGCCGGTTGTAAAGCTGCCTCTTGACGTTGTGGCTTCGTTGTGAAGCGACATTATTGCTGTCATTATTGAGATAGTTGACAGTTGGTACTTATCACCCATAGTCAACTTTATCCAATTCAAAAGTGAAAACAGTTGATACGACATCAACTATGAGGTGCTGCTCACTAATTTTTAGAGCTTGAGAAGCAGTATCTCAAATATCTTACAAGAATTTTGCAGCCCGACAGTTCGGCGCATTGCGCCAACTTTTTACCCGGGCCTTCTCATAAACGACTGCGGTGGGCCCATTTAGCAAAAAGAAAAATGAAGAAAAGCAAAAGAGCGTACAGCGATTCTATGCGCTCCTCAAGGCGCTGATGGACGAGCTATTCGCGTACGCTCCGAAATCAAAGCATGTAAAGATGCCATTCAACGTTTCTTTCGGCCTCGTATACGACGATCGTGATTCTCTATTTTTTACCGGAGTCGATAAGAAAACCGGCAGGAAAATGTACCTTTACAACGTGAGGATAATCGGTAGAATGTTTGAAGAAAAAAGGCAGGCGATGCTTGAAGACAGGACAACCGACACTCTCTTTGCATGGATCTCTGACGTTTGCACCTTGTACATCAGTCCGTTCGTTTACGACTACGTCGAGAACGTTCAGCACAGGGGACAGGGCGCCGTCGACCGCACCACAAGGCAGATAGTCAAAGGATTCATTGACAGCCTCAAGGTAGATCCCAAGCTAAAGCATGTTCTCGACACCATACGCGATGAGCCTACGCAGGATCAAAAAAGCTGACGAACGACCCAAGCCGGCTTGGCGTAGCGCAAGATAATTCGGTTCCGTGTACTCTTTTTCGTGGCTCAAATTAGATGCAACGTATGTGACGAAATCGTCGATTCAACTCTGGTCGCCGAACACGTTGCAGCCAGAAGTCACGCCGTAAAGAAAAAAGTTTCCGAATTCAACGAAATGAACGTGCAGGTAAAGCCTTCGTACTATCAGGACATCTCTATTGTTGGGGCGTGGATAAAAAGCCTTTACAGCTACGACTTTCTTTCAAAAGATAGCGCTCAGGCGTAGTTGCTCTTTATGGATGACTTTGCGCCACAGGCTTCGCATATTAAAAAGCCCACCTTCTTGCTCTTCTCTGTGCGAGTATCGGGACTGCCACACACAGGACATTGAACATAGTCCTTGACGTAACGGTCGATCAGGGCCTGAAATGAAGAAGGAGTCTTGCGTCCAAGGAAAATGACCCGTTCTCCTGCGATGTAGCCCGCGGATGCAAGTTCCTTGTTGAGATAGAGCAGAAATTTCTCTGGATCCCTTCTCAGGGCCTTTGGAAATTCCATAAAGTTGCGAAATATCGTCTTCTTGCCGACCCAGATGATCTGCGGAGTCGGGACCACCAGTCTGGCCTTTTCCTTCTTTGCGGTGTTGCCCAGCTTGTCCTGCAGCCGCTTAAGTAGTGCTTCATATTCTGTTGCAGTCTGGGCGGTCATGGTATTTTTCATCGTTGACCGTCCGACTAATTAATGTATTTGACAGGTCCCTAGTAAAGAGGCAAAATCTGTGTCGGCTGCCTTTACATACACCACAATAAGACAAGACTCTGTATTTTGAAGAAGCGCAGATGGCAATCTCGATCGTTTTTTGTGAAATGTGCAAAATACCGTTAGCTGGAAAAGACCAGTTCCTTGGACACCAGATAATTTCGCACGAACTAGAGACCGATGAAGCGGAACGTGCATGGCAAGCCGGGAGGGCTAATTCAGGAATCGGAGTTGTTTCGTAATGTTGTGCCCCCAATGCTGCCGGAAGATCGGAATCGCGTACAATGAACTCTGCTACCGCTGCTACGAGAAAATATGAAGAACGCTGTTTGATAGGAATCCAAATAATGATGCCCTTCGCGAGATTGAGGTGCCCTCTGGTATTGAAGGCAAACTTGTGAAACTATAGAGCTTGCAGTTAACTTCAAAGATCTACAAGGGAATAGCTAGACTTGCCCAGCCTTTTGCGGGTCACGGAGATTGCCTTTGAAGATGAATCACATCCTATCCATCTTCTGCCGAGTTTTTCTGCCAGAACAAGTGTCGTGCCCGAACCGCAAAAAAAATCTGCCACGAGAGCACCGCGCGTTGAGAATTGCGCTATTATTCGGTCGAGCAGTTGCTGGTGCTTCTCCGTCCCATAACCTGTCGAGTAATCGTAAGCTTCCACATCAAGCCAGACATTATCCAGGATCCTGTGGCTCTTTGGAGGAATCCAGTACTCTGCGTACTTTACATTCTCTCTTTTTCTGATGAACTCTTCTGATCTTCCTGTCTGGTTCCAGTAATCCTCGAGTGATGCTTGATTAGAGAATTTACTTGCATACGTCTTGTAGTTATCGATCGCCTTGAGCGCGCGGGCCTTCGACCACTTCCATTGGCCCCTTTCCGGAGAATAGCCGAAAATCTCGTACCGCATAGTTGGCCTGTCTGTGTTGCTCCAAAAGCCCATCCATTGCGCTTCGGATTTGTGCGGGACTACCGGCGGCACGAATTTGGCTTTCTCAGTCTTTGAATACCACAAAATAGAGTCATGCGCGTTATGCATCCTGTCTATAGCTTTGAATTGATACTGCAGGTTCTTCCTCCTTCCTCTTTTGACAATTATTTCATTCCTAAAGTTCTCTGGGCCAAATATTCGGTCCATGAGGACCTTCGCGTAGTGCGAGGCATGCCAATCAAGATGAACAAAGATCGAACCTGAAGAAGACATCAGTTTCCGGATCTCAACGAGCCTTGCCCGGAGCATCTCAAGATACGCCTCACTATCCCAGGAGTCCTCGAAGGCAACGCCAGTCTTGTTCTTGTTGCGGTAGTAATAGCGCTCACCGCTCTGGAAAGGAGGATCGATATAGACAAGGTCCAACATGTTTTCAAATCCTTGCTCCTTCAGATGGCGCAAACATTCCAGATTGTCGCATTGGAAAAGCAGGTTCATGCCGGAGGCATGGGCAAGAACGGGTGCGGCAGCCTTTGTCTTGCGAATGGCCATTGGATATCGGGTCTACTCCGAATAGTGAGAAAGGATTCTGATTATTATCTGGATCGCCTGTGATGCCTGCGGGCATCCATGCGTCTGTTCTTCCGACTTTGTCTTCCTGAGGGACATGTCACCGGCACATGATAAATATTGACCGTGTGTCATGATACATCGACATTGCCGAGCATGATACCGATTAACAGGCCCTGGATAGACGAGCAGGAAAAAGCAGAGGTCGCAAAAGTACTTGAAGAAAATGCCCTTACAACTGCAGCCCGAGATGGCGGCAAGCGCGTGCGCGACTTTGAATCTCAGATGAGGAGTTATCTCGGAGTCAAGCATGTCCTCGCGGTTAATTCTGGCACCGCGGCACTCCACGCGGGCCTCCTTGCTGCGGGCATTGAACAGGGAGACGAAGTATTGCTTCCGTCATTTACTTTTGTAGCTACCGCGAACGCTGTGGTTGCAGCGGGAGGTAGGCCCGTATTTGTCGACGTAAAGAAAGATGACTATACAATGGACGTTTCTGACTTTAAGTCAAAGATAACAAAGAAATCTAAAGCCGTTATCCCGGTCCACCTGTATGGCCATCCGGCCGACATGGACGAGATTTCAGAACTTGCACAGCGGCACTCTATTGATGTTATCGAAGATGCCTGTCAGTCCCTCGGCTCGACCTACAGGAAGAAGCAGACCGGCACTTTGGGCATGATGGGGTGCTTTAGCATGTATGCAAGCAAGGTACTTACCGCGGGGGAAGGCGGTGCTGTGGCTACCGATAGCAGCGAGGTGGCCGACAAAATCAAGATGATACGGAATCATGGCATGGTGGAGGGCTACGATACCAGAGTGCTTGGAATGAACCTGCGGCTGCCTGAGCTCAGTGCTGCAGTGGCCGCCATTCAGATGAAAAAGTTGCAGAAAATGCTGGAGCTTAGGAGGCGCAATGCGGAAATGCTTTCCAAGATGATCTATCCCGCGACAAAGAAACGCGGGCTGCGGATTCCTCAGGAAACAATGGAGAAGAAATTCAACTGGTACCTCTATACCGTTGCGTTTGAAAACGGGAGGGACCGAATCAAGGATGTGTTGAACAAGGCAGGTGTTGGCGCGACTGTGTACTATAATCCCCCGGTGCACCGGACCCCTTACTATGCGAAGCAGGTGCAGCGTACAAAGCTCCCATCAACTGACTGGTGCGCGGATCACGTGCTGTCCCTGCCCGTCCACCCGCATGTTACTGAAGCTGACGTGGCTCATATTGCCAAGAGCTTGGAAGCAGCTCTTTAGTGAAGAAAAGCCCAAGGCGGTATCTTGGTTGCATATTTCGTTCGACATCATGCATGAAGTTGTTTATTAGCTGGCCCCTCGTGACTACGAATGACGCAAAATATGGAAGTCTATCGGATTTCTGCCGTTACCCTGAAAGTTAGAGACATGGGAGAATCCTGCGCATTCTACGCAAAGCTGCCTGGATTCACGCTGGTGTACGGAGGATCAAAGGAGAGATTTACCACGTTTGAAGTTGGAAAAGGAACCAAGATGTATCTTAATCTGGAATTGGAAGATGGGATGGATCAACGCATTTCTACAGGTCTTGACAAACCAAAGAAATCCTGCGGTCGCGTAATATTCCACACCGATGATGTCGACGGGCTTTATCGGTTCATGAAAAATGACAGTAGCATTTCGCGTTCCGCAATCTTTGAAAATCCCCCTAAAGATGCCTCATGGGGAGAAAGGTTCTTTCATGTGAGTGAACCCAACGGCTACCAACTATCTTTCGCGCAGCCGATTACAAAAGAGATAGAGAAATACTACTGCGAGTAACTGGCTACGATTGAACACCAGCGTCATAAGGACTGCGATAGCAAACAGAAATCTCGTTGAATTCACCTATCATGGCTATCAAAGAATAGCCGAGCCGCACGTATACGGCATCAAAGGTGGTAAGAGGAAGATCCTCGTTTATCAGATAGGAGGCCTGACGTCCACTGGCAGTGTGCCGGACTGGAGGTTGATAGGACTGGAAGAGGTATCAGGCCTTAGAGTTATAAAGGGAGAAACCTTTGCAGGCCCGCGAGATTACAAATCCCTGAACTACGATGATTGGGATACCATTATCGCTGTTGTAAAGTAGGCATTCAACATAGAACGACTTCGGTGTTTTGCTATGGCCTAATCAGGTCGTGCAATATGTTTGATGGGAATAGGTGTACTCAAGTTTTATGATGCGAAACGGAATCCAACTAAATGTTATCTACATTACGAATACGATACTATAATAGCCTGATGACGGATAGTACGACATGTCAAATTCTGCGACTACAAAAAGACCTACAGGCGTAACGATTATTGGAATCTTGTCAATAATCGGAGGAATCGTGATGCTTATTGCCGGCATCAGTCTTGTGACGCTGGCAGCAGTTGTTCCAATTCTGCCCCTAAGTGACGGCCAAATCAATTCACAATTAGCAAACACGGGAATGTCAACCGAACTGCTTGGAATCATTTCATCGGCTACAGGCGGCCTATTCTTGATCTTGGGCATAGCGTCTCTAATAGTAGCTTATGGACTTTTCAAAGCAAAGAAATGGGCGTGGACGATAAGCGTGGTTTTGTCCGTTGTCTCTATTGCAATGGGAATAGTTTCAGTAGTAACCGGAAATATTGGAGCAATAGCGAGCATCGCTATTAGCGGACTAATCCTCTACTATCTCTACAGACCTCACGTTAAGGCGTACTTTGGTAAGCCAGTGCAGCCGCAAGTAGCTAGCCAATAGCTATCTCCACATTTTATTTGGGACTCCCTTTCTCCTAGCTAGCAAGAATCCACGACTCGTGTGCATAATCAGGCTGTACGGCAAGATCGGCCCATAAGCACAAGCATCGAAGGCCGGATAGTCCAACAATGCTACCTTACCGTGCATAAGCCATCTATACTAGATCGGCGCAATCATGCCATGATCACACCGCTAATTGAGAATTGCATTAACTGCGGCAAAGCCAACGAATACTCTAAGGGTTCTTGCCGTGCGTGTGGGCGGGAACGCCCCCTCACAACCTGAAGGACTGGAATTAGAGGCAAAAGCTTGGATAGGTCGCATAACCGGTTGAATCTGAGCTTATCTCAATAATTCTAGTAATGAAGGTCCTGACGCCTGAAGCGGCTCGCCGCGAAACAAGCGCATCTGTGCCAAAATGTTCTGCCACAAGCCGGGCTTAAATCGAACTATTAGATGGTGGTTCGTAAAGTTTTTGGTCACGCAATTGTAGGTGCCTGTATCGAAGAGACTGTTTACTGTCCGTCTGCCATTCTTTTTCTGATTAGGGCAGATGCATTGCCTTAACGCTTGGCATTAGGCAAGCACTTGTCACAGTACCGCTGGATGACTATTATGTGCAGTTCGGGGAACATTACTTCTGTCGTTGCTAGGGCTCCACATAAAAAACAGTGTCCTGGAGACTTGTGGCTGGATAGCACTACAGGTCTTGTCTTGTAGGGGGTGTTCATTATCAGTCGATGACCATTTAGAGTACAAAAGCCATGCGTCTCTTTTTGACTCCACTGGTGCACCGAATGCCCACTGTTATTTTGATAATTGG
>JANWIX010000097.1 GCA_025449675.1 Nitrososphaera sp.
CGGCCATGTGCTCCGGCCTTGCAAAATACGTGAACACTTCATTGATCGGAGCGTTGATTTCCATGCTCTTGTGGATAACGGTCATCGTGGAGGAAAGCCGGGAAACTGTATTTTAAGGTTTTGTCCTAGAAAAAAGGATTGGGCCTCGCGCCTATGCGAGCGGGTTCTTGTTCACGATTTCGTCAAGGCAACCGATGATGTCCTGCTTGCTTACAGGTATTGGGTTGTTGTCAAGGTGTCCTCGGTCCGGCATGATAACATCAGCAGCTGCATCAAGGGGCTGCTTTAGTTTGAGAGGCTCGAACTTTAGCTTTTGCGCAATTTCCTTGAACCGCTTGTGGTAGACAGACTTGTTGAACTTGTGTGCGACTGTCGTGCATGAAGACAGCGCGTAGCCATGAGGCACTCCCTCGTTAGAGAAAACGTATGAAAGGGCGTGTCCTAGCGTGGTTGACGAGTTCCCAAAGCCGATGCCTGAGAGCATTGCCCCGTACGGCAGCAGGTTCTGCTTGTCATTTATTATTGCATCGTAGAGTATGTCAAAGGCTTCCTTGCAAAAGAATTGCGTGAACGGATTTCCTAGCTTGCTGTCATAGCCTTCCGAAGCCTGCGCTGCAGCGTCGCATGCGGAATTGCGCATGATATTGAACGGAGTGCCAGGCAAAAAGTACGGGTCGACTATTGCGGCGTCTGCGAGGAATGCCTCGTCCTGAAGGAGCTTTTTCTTGTGATCGAAACTTATGACAGCATAGGTGGTCATCTCTGCGCCAGTGCCAAAAGTGGTGGGTATGAGGATCTTGGGGATTCCGGTCATCTTGCCTAGGTACTTGCATACGTCCATCGAGCTGCCTCCTCCCAGCCCTATGTAGGTGGAAATTTTCTTGCCTTCATAGTTTTTCTTTATTGCCTCGACGGTTTCGATGGCCGGGTCAGGCGTCACCTTGTCGTAAACTTCATAGTTTTTGATGCCCATGTAATTCAGCCACTTGTTGTAAATGTCAGGAGTCGTAGTAGTGATGACAAGAGCATCTTCCGGATATGGAAATTCCTTCGCAGCGTTTTCGCCGAACATTATTTTTTTCGGCATCAGCACTTTCCAAGCCATTCCTTATTGGTCGCTTTCTAGGTGTTTTATGTCTTACTTTTGAAGCCGAATTATCATTCCGACAATCACGCCTCCAAAGGCCATGAGGCAAAGTGACAGGACAATCATGATGAAACCATCGGCTGACGAAAGATAGAATCCCGGAAAGATGGTCGGCTCGCAGTGGGGAGGATACAATCTGGCTGGTTCCATGACCATATAGTCCTGACATGTTGCGCGAGAATTCAGGATGCCTGAAAGGTTGACCAAAAACAGGGCCGTCCCTACGACCATCATGGAGACTCCGATCCATTTGTATAGCCTGCTAGGTTCGGTTACAGATTGCACTACCGATCAGATCGAGTAACGTGCTATTAAACGCCGGCGTGTCAATCGCATCGGCTATACCTGTTCTTTCAGCTGTTTCGTCAGCTGGCGCCGTTCAAGGCGCATCAAGTAGGCGATACCAATGATCACAAAGACCTCCACGGCCTTGGCCAGGATCCCGGCGACATCGATGTCTTCCGGCCGGTCATTAGGCGAGAGTGGTGGCGGAAGCGTCACCGAATACGCGTAGAGGCCAAGCAGGACCGCGGTCCCGACAAGGCCAAAGAGGTTGACTGCCACCGTTTTTCTGTAATGTGCCTGCGGCCGCTCCCTTCCCTCAGTCGCACCAACAAGCGTCAGCATCGTATACAGGACCCCGTATGTCACCTGCATGCCTCCGGCGACTATCAGGAAAACACTGTATTCGATTCTGAGTGAAGCGTGACCCGAAAAGACCGCGAAATGTACAAGCCCTCCGGCTATTGCCGCGAACGTTACGACGTATCGCATCATGTCTCCCGGAGCAGCGACAAAATGCCCGCTCTTTTTCTTGCTCCAGTAGGTCAGGCCGAGCACTGATCCGAAAAGCGCGAGCGGCGCGAATACCGCGCCAATGATAGTGGAAACATAGATGGTTCCAAAGCTCTCAGAGACTGCTACGTTGAATACCAGCCGCTCGCATTCGCAGCCGGCGCTGCTCCCCAGCGTCGTCCTGGCTGGGTCCACGCCGTTTGAATTTACAATTCCGTCCGCGATGCTGAGTACTATCTGGTAGCTGCCTCTCTGGGGAAAGGTGTAGAACACCCGGAAATCGCCAATGTCCTGTTTCGTCCACGGGTACGCCTGCAATCGCTCGCCGCTGGAGGCGTAGACTTCCACCATCGTTTCGATGTTGCGGGTGTCGCGCCCATCTCCGTCCTGTACGCTGAACATGACAGCGGCCGGCTCGTTTGGCGCTGTGTAGTCCGGCTCCAGCTGGAGGTAGACGTAATATTCGCCGACACCATCGCCCCTAGCGTTGTAATGAGTAAAGTGATCGAAATGTGCAAACGCCGCCGGCGCTGCTGACGCAGTGATAATGACCACCAGTGCCAGCGCAAGAACCGCGGCTTTCATGCCACGGGGTAAAACTTGCATTTCAGGTATATTACTGTGCCTTTGCCGGCGTAAGGGCCTTCTTGCTTTCAAGACGGTACGCGTACATTGCAGTTATCAGGACCATTGAAAAGAGAACGATGCCAAGACCAAGGTGCGTCGTTACCAGGACAGAGTGGAGCCTCTCGACAATGACAACAGCGCCAAGAACTATCTGGCCTATCACCGCCCCGGACGCGATGATAGTCGCTATCTTCATAGGCTTTGGCGAGTGTCTTGATCTCAGAGTAAAAGCCATCGTGGCGATAACGAGCAGACTCGTCGTCGCGGCAACTGACCGGTGAAAGTATTCGATGATAAAGTCTTCATGGGGGACCAGTCCCTGCGGACACAGCGGCCAGTCGGGGCAGCTGAGCCCAACTCCGGATGCGCTCACATAGCCACCGATGAAAATCAGAGAGAAGAGGACAAAGAGGGAGGAAAATGAGAGGACTTTAAGCAGGCGCAATTTCTACTCTACTTTCAGCTTCCCTGTCATATACGGGTGCACCTGGCAGAAATAATTGTACTCGGCAGGATTGAGATTCGCAGTGTCGATGGTCTTGCTCTGGCCTCCCTCGAAGAATCCTGTGTCGAACAGCTTGCCTGCGTCGGCGCCCGGCGCGGCCCCGTCAGTGACCGTGTGAAGGGTATTGTCCTTATTGACGACGGATATCTTGTCCCCCTTTTTGACCGTGAGCGGATCTGGATCATAGTCAGGAGAGCCCTGCACGGAAGAACCTGCCAGTATGTTGATTGTCGGTCCGCTGGGTGCGCCACCTGTCTCTGCTGCAACGATTGTAAGCGTGCTCGTCATGTACGGGTGCACCTCGCAGAAGTAGTTGAAGGAGTCACCGACCTTTACATCAGCAAGCTCGATAGGGTTTGACTTTGCCCCTGCGTCGAGAAAGCCTGTTTTGAATGCCTTTCCTGAATCTGGGTCAGAACCACTGGTGCCTGAAGTCGCAGTGTGCAAGATGTTATCCTGATTGTCCCAGACGATCTTGTTTCCCAATGGGACCTGTGCTGCATCCGGACCATAGTCCGGAGAACCCTGTACCGAGGAACCTGCTAGTATCGCGATAGTGGTTGTCCCCGCTTGAGGTGGAGGTGGCGGAGGAGTTGGTTGCTTTATCTGGGTCACTGGTGGAGGATTGGCAAACATTTGGTCAAAGAAAGTCACGGAGATTGCTGCGCCTATCGCAAGCGTGATGCCTACGATAATCAAGCCCCTGGACATCCTGCCCGGAGACGTAAGTATTATCGGCTCTTTGTCATGGCTGTCCATTCTGGTTCACTCTAGTGATGTGGTTCCCTTCTGGTGTAGTCGTAGTATTGTTCCCCTATCTGGAACGGGTCTCTCATGTCCGCGGGCTTGCCCCTTCCTGCGCTGCTTATCATGTTAGTGATGAATACAGCGGCACCGGCCGCAGTTATCCACGCGCCGACTGTTGAAATCTGGTTCATGATTATCAGCGGCTCCACTGCAATGTAATCAAATGTCCTCCTCGGCTGCCCGTAGAGCCCAAGGACGTGCTGTGTCAGGAATATCATGCTGACCCCCACGAACAGCAGCCAGAACGTGACCATTCCGGCCTTCTCGTTGTACATGCGCCCGGTGATGAACGGGAACAGGTAGTGTATGAATCCAAGGAATGCAAATGTTATGAGGCCCATGACGAACAGGTGGAAGTGCCCGACGACCCAGTACGAGTCATGCGTGAGAAAGTCAAGCGGCATAGCGGTGTTTACAATGCCGCCAGCTCCCGCATAGAAGAACAATATGAGTCCGCCGACAGCAAACGACATTGGCGTACGGAACCGGATCCTCCCTCCCCACATTGTTGCGGTCCAGTTAAAGACGTGCATCGCGGAAGCAGGGACGGCCGCAAGAGTGCCTATCATAAAGACCGTCTTTTCCGTAAAGCTCATGCCAGTTGAATACATGTGGTGCGCCCAGGACGCAAATCCGACGATAGCCAAGAGTATGAAAGCAGCCACTCCGGACTGATAGCTAAAGATCGGCTTTCTTGAGAATCTGGGTATGATCTCGTAAACCATGCCGATCGCCGGGATCGCGAAAATGTACACCTCCGGGTGGAACGTGAACCAGAAGAGGTGCTGGTACGCTATTGGGTCGCCTCCCATTGCAGGATTGAAAAACCCGGATATTCCGAGTCTGTCAGTATACAGCATGATAAGCGCCGCCGCGAAAGTAGGTATTGCCACGAGTATCATTATCGATGTCACAAGGATTGCCCATACGAAAAGCGACGTCTTCATCAATGGTAAGTCGGGATGCTTCATCTTTAGAATCGTCACGATGAAATTGATCGATCCGAGGATCGATGAAATGCCCAGTATCTTGAGGCCAAAGATCCACATCTCTGCGGCAGGGCCGGGAGCGCGCAGAATAGAATATGGCGGCGTCGCGTACCACGTAAAGTCTGCCATGCCAAGCCAGACCATAGCCATGGCGGGGGGGATCATCCAGAAAGCGGTCGCGTTTAGCTTGGGCCAGGCCATGTCTTTGTACCTGACCATTATAGGAATGAGGTAGTTGCCTATTCCAGACGCGAACGGGAGAAGCCAGAGGAACAGCATGTTAGTTCCATGAGTCGTAAAGATCCTGTGGAACGTGTTCGGATCGGGAATTATGCCTTGGTTTCCGGGCAAGAATAGCTCCGAGCGGATGGCAATGGCCAAAGCACCACCGATCATAAAGGCAACGATTGAAAGTACGATGTAAAGCAGGCCGATATCAGTATGATGAGTTGAAAAGAGGATTTCCCACATGGGACGAGGTTTCTTGACTTCGAGAACCATACACTACCCCTGCTCACCTAGCATGGAATACACTTCAAATAAAAGTATTTTGGTCTTGTAAAAAATTACGAAACTGGTGCAGAATCCTTGCTGTCAACCGTCAGGCTCGCAGGCACCAACTTTTCTGCTGCCTTTTCAAGGGCTGCGTTTGTGATCTCGCCCTCTTCAACGAACAACTTGGCGCGCATCTGGTAATGACTAAAGCCGCAGTATTCCCTGCACTGAATCAGGTATTCGCCGGTCGCATCGGGCATCACCCACATGGAATTTATCCTGCCGGGAACAGCATCCATCATGACCGTAAGGTCAGGTATGTTGAAAGCGTGGTTGACATCCTTTGAAGTTATCTCAAACTTGTATGGGACATTTTTCTTTAGGTGGAGTTCCCCTACTTCCTTCGTGCCGTCCTCATGTTCGAATGTCCAGAACCATTGCTGTCCCGTTACCTTAACGACCACGGAATCCGGAGGAGCATGATCTAGGAACCTTTCGACATCCCATGACGCGGCGCCGACGTAAACAAGGAGAGCGATAACAACGCCGACGTAAACCCATTCATACATCGCGTGGCCCATTAATGCTGGCCCTCCACTGGTTCACCCGGGATGTTTTTCTTGTTGGATTCTCGGAACCTGAAAATGACATAGGCTAGCACGCCCATTATTACCGCACCAACGGTAAACGCAATGACCATCAGCCTGTAAAATAGGTCCCAGATTGCGATCCTGTTAATGAAGGTGTTGTTCGATTCCTGAGCAAATGCGGAAACAACATCGACGGCAAGAAAAGACACCGCAAGTGTTGCGGTGATGATCGCAAAAACTAATCCTGAAGATGACGCCATTGTGCCTCTTCTGCAATCAAACAGTTCCGAGTTGTTATTTAAGGTTTTGCAAACCGAACTTAAACCTGAGGCAACCACGACATCAATAAGAATCAATATTGACCCGAGGCTTGCGATTCATCTTACTTTATTCATTCGGGTAGCGGTGCACTGCCATCACGTTTACTCCAGAGATAGAGTAAACCTTGCTTTCGTGCTTTAGTATCGTAAGCGATGCGTTGCGGATGTGCCATCGGTAGAGCACCTCGGGCTTCAAATCAAGCAGAGTGGCAAGCGCCGCCTTGATCGGGTCAAGGTGCGTCACGGTCAGCACGTTGCTTTCTCCATGCCGCTGTAGCGCATCGTCCAGAAAGCTCTTTACACGCTGCTTTACCGATGCAAATGCTTCAACGCCAAACTGCTCAAGCACCGGATCCCGCTCTGTGTAGAATCTCATGAACAGGTCTCCATACTTTGTGGTGACTTCTTCATAGTTCATTCCCACCAGCTTGCCAAGCTCGATCTCATACAGTCGCTCATCTATTTCATAGTCCATGCCCAAAGTCTCGCAGACAATCTTGGCCGTTTCGACTGCCCTTATCACTGGCGAAACGTACACCTTGTCGATGGGAATGCTCTTCAGATGCTTTGCAGCATCTGCGACCTGTTCCCTGCCCTGCGCGGTCAGGTGCGCCTCGATGTGCCTGCCGACCAGAATCCTGCTGACGTTATTCTCGGCCTGCCCGTGACGCATAAAGATGACGAGAGGCAATGGTCGGAAGCAAAGATGCGGGATCGCTTAATAATTTTATCATGAAAATATTTCCAAGCTGACACAACCCAAAGTTAATATCGCAATCGCTTGTGAACGTCTCTATGAAAATAGGCATAGTGGGCGGCACAGGCGGGATGGGCGAGGGCTTTGCGCTTAGGTGGTCCCAAAAGCACGACATCATAGTCGGGTCAAGGGAGGCGCAGAAAGCGAAAGAAGCTGCCGACAACTACACAAAAGCTGCAAAGGAGGCTTTCAGCGGAGCAATGTCCGGCAGCATTTCCGGCGACGAAAACTTTGCAGTTGCAAAGGGTGCTGACGTCCTGATCCTTTCAATCCCGTACGAGTTTATCGGTGATACATGTGCCAAGATGTCCGGCCAGATAAGAAATGATTGCATAGTTGTCTCGCCCATAGTGCCAATGACGCGCAATGACAACGGCTTTATCTACATCCCACTTGAGCAGGGCAAAAAGCCAGCAGCAGAGCTGGTTGCCGAAGGACTGCCGCCAAGGTCAAGGATAGTCTCTGCGTTTCACACAATCTCGGAGGTCAAGCTGAAAAATGTTGGCCAGAGCCTGGACGCGGACACTTTTATCTGCGGAGATGACCAGGGTGCCGTCGCAACGCTTACCGGCCTGGTTTCAGAAATTTCCGGCCTCCGCCCTGTCTACCTTGGTCCGCTTTCGCTTTCGTACCAGGCGGAAATTCTCACGCCAATGCTGCTAAATGCCGCCAGGCGGAACAAGATGAAGAACCCCGGAGTAAAGCTGACCTGAGTCTTCGGCGCAAACATTATCAAATCGCAGACACAATAACGGTAGTCCAGCGAAAATGAGATGGAAGGAGGAGACCGGTCCGAGCAAGAGAGGCAGAAACTGGATGTCCGCGATGGGCGTGCTTTTCATGGTGAGCGCGGCTATTATCCTGATACGCAACGTCGTTCTCTACAATCTTGATTTTTCCGCAGGCCTGATAGAAGACCCGATGAAGCAATTCCTTGACAACTTTGTGAACGCGCAGATCACAAATGAAAAATTCGTACTTGCAATGATCGCGGGAGGCGGGTTCCTGCTGTACTGGGGCTTTTTCAGGCTGAAGGAAGATTACGGCGCTCGCGATCCGGATGATTGGAGAAGGTCGCACAGATAGCACAGTCACGCTTTAATAACTATAAATCGATAATATCTAAAGTGAAGAACTAATGGGCCTAATGAATCGCATATCAATGGCTATCAAGCAAAAGGTGAACGCGCTGCTCGACAGGTACGAGGATCCCCGCGAGGCTCTTGATTATTCGTATACAAAGCAGCTTGAA
>JANWIX010000098.1 GCA_025449675.1 Nitrososphaera sp.
AGCTCCTGGCCATAGACGCCGCGTACTCCGTTTGTGCCAAAAAGACGCGGCCTAGGGCCGCTGCCTGCAGTCTGCATCTATTTTCATTCCATGCATGAGGGGCGACAATAGATAAACTCTATGTAGTGCAGATTATGTTGGACAAATTCAGCGGCATTGCCGCGCAATAATAGATAAATTTGGCTGGCAATTCTTTGCACGTTAAGCGGGGGTTGCCAAGCCCGGTCAACGGCGCAGGTCTCTTTTATAGAGTGCGAAGCTTAGAATGAGCCGGGCCATGCTCGGGTTCCTATAACCCTGTTCCTTAGGGATTCGTGGGTTCGAATCCCACCCCCCGCACTTTTTCGGCGAGCTCGTCGATCGAGGCAATGATACCGCTCACGAATTATGTAACATCTGATAAGTAGCAGAATTGTCAGAAACCACTAATAATACTCATTGATTAATTCCGAGCTGTGATAGCAAAGGTCCTATCACTGCAACTACTAATTATGCTATCTGCCCTAGTTCCAAACTTGCTCGCCCCAGCGTCAGCTCAAGAGGATGCCCTTACTGTCAGGACAAACGATGACGAATATGACCTTGAGGAAACAGTAAGGGTCACAGGAAAAGTCGGCGAGCTCGTAGGAAGCGAGAATGTCATGGTAAAATGGATCAAGCCGGACAGCAACAGCGTTACCCTATCGGCGGCGCCCAAGACTGATGGAACTTATAGCGCGATCCTGCTGCTCGATCCCGAAACGATGACGGGAGGAAAATGGAGGGTCGAGGCGGCCTATTCCGACTGGGTAGCAAATTCTACTTTTATTGTCAAGGATCCCTTCTTTGATGTTGAAATAGTCGGCGGCAGTAGCGACGTCGTTTTCGAAAATGGTCAGCAAGTAACCATAGCGGGAACCATCTTTAACAAAGAGCCAGATGAGCGAGTGACTATGACTATAAGAAATGCAAAGGGGAACGTCTTTGAAAGCCTACTCCTTCTGCTTGACGGGAAGGAATTCAGTCACACGTTCTCCCTAGAAGGATCCAGAGTGGTGTACGGTGAATGGACAGTTGACCTCAGGTACTTTGGACGCCACAGGACAGCTCTTACGTTTGATGTTGTTCCTTCTCCGGTAACCATCAAGACGGACAAGAGCTCGTTTTTCCCTGGTGACGCGGCCGTGATCAGGGGCGCGCTCGACGAATCCGTAGCATCAGGAAGTGGGAAAGTTGTATCGATCGTCATCACAAACCAAAATGACGAGGTTTACAAGACAGTACAGGTCGAGACCAGCAGTAATGGCTCATACGTTTTTCAACTGGAATTTTCCGGCGCCCAAGCTGCGAGCTATGGCGTGTGGAAAGCGGTTGCTGAATATGCTGACCACAGAGGTATTGCAACATTTAGCATGAAAGAGCCGGCCATGCCCGTGACGGTGAAAACCAACATGCCGTCTTTTACCCCAGGCCAACCAATCAGGGTGCTCGGAAAAGTGGCTGAATTGGGTTCGCATAGTGTTGCAGTGCATCTATTCTCAGATTCCGGCATGTTGCTAAAGTATGCAGAGGTCAGTGTAAATCAGAACTATACTTTTACCCACGAGATTATTCCCGATCATGACACGGATCCCGGCATGTACGAAATTCTGGTCACATATGATGGGAAGGAAGCAAGGACGACTTTTGAAGTAAAGAATTCAGTCGTCATAGTAGACGATGATGACGGCGTTCCTGTGGTCACCGGGACCTACAGACTTTTGTTCGACGGGCACAACCACAACATAAAGTTCAAGTTTACAGGCAAAGAGGATATCGAAAGTATGACCATTAACAATCAGACCAAGACGCTGACGATGGAGATTTTTTCCAGCCAGAACGGAACGCTGACTCTCGAAATGCCAAGAAGGCTGATAGACTCACTAAGTCAGAATGGCACGGACGCAAGATATGCCATTTCGGCTGTTTACGCAAACGGGACTATCGCTAACATGACATACAGCGAGGAGAACAGCACAGATAGGTTGAGAGTCATCACTATGGACTTTGAAAAGAACACAGATCTAATAACCATCACCGGTACCAGGGTGATACCGGAATTCGGTGTACTGCCGACAATTGCGCTCATGACAGCAATAGCGATGACTGTGGCAATAGGCTATCTCGGAAGCTCAAAGTATCGCGCAAGAAATAGAATCTAAGAGGCACCTTCTCAAACGCGGTAGAATTCTCCCGCAATCAATCGTATAATTGCGATTCAGTAGCGCGATCCAACACGATCATGGAACGCACTGTCATTACCGCCAGCTACATACAAAATACGATATGCGATCTGCGCAGGATTCTATTTCTGTAGCAGTGCAAAGCAACCGGAACGTCAGCCATGATTCGGGATACTCCGCCGAGCGCGACGGAGTGGAAAGGGATGATTCGTGATTTGACGAAGGATCCTGTTCAAGTTCTCGCGCTGTTGCTGGGTTCTGTTTTGATCTGGTCAGGCTCAGACTTTTCGTATCCACTGAGCGAATCATTTGCCGAGCAAGACGGGCCTGATTACGATTCCAGTTCTGATGAGGAATACTATGACGACTATTACGATTATGCAGAAGGTTCAGAATACTACGATCCTGGGTACGAAGAGTCGGAGCCTACCTCGTTTGGCCCAACGCCCTTTGATGACATCGTCCAGATAGAAGAAGAGGACATAGTCTCCATTAATGTCCTCAATAACGACAGGCGGTATCTTGGAAGGGCAGGTTCCATGGCGATACTTGAAGTCTCAGAGCCCTCGTTTGGCCGAGTCACAATCAATCATGACAATACTATCACTTACATGCCGTTCCAGATTTCCCTGCCGGCCGACTATGAAAAGGCCGATGTCTTTCGTTATAACGCAACGGCTGGCGATGGCTTGTCTTACGAAGGGACCGTAACAGTCTGGATACGCCAGACCAATGACGATCCTATCGCAAACTCGCATGAATACGAGGTCGAGGAGAACGAACAGTTGGCGTTTTATCTAGAAGGCTACGACGAGGATGATGACAGTCTGAAATTCGCGCTAGTCACCAACACCACATTTGGCGATCTCACGATAGACGCTGACTCTGGGAGAGTGGTATATACGCCACATTACAAGTTTTCTGGTCTTGACGCCATGACATACACGGTAAGTGACGGAAGATTCACGTCTTCTCCTGAACTAATCAGGCTCATAGTAGGAAATGGCGGAGGTTCGTCTGCATCCGTACAGCCAGTGCCAAAAGATGACAGTGGAACAGATGAGGGACAGCCAATTGCTGATGCAGGGCCGTCTATCAGTACTATACCTGGAATTCGGATTACATTGGATGGAAGCGCAAGTCATGATCAGAATGGAGACACTTTGACATATTCGTGGTCCCAGGTGGCAGGTCCGAATGTATCCCTTGCTGGCGAGGATTCTGCTTTTCTGAGCTTTGTTGCTCCTGATGTTGATTCTACGGTGACTGCGACTTTTGAGCTTGTAGTTGCAGATAATTCGTCTCAGAGCGCACCTGCTTCGGTCACAGTAACCGTGATTCCCGTTGACATAGATGTAGTGCCAAGCGTTTACCCCAATAATATCAAGTTGAGCCAGCCAGATGCTCTAGTTCCTGTGGCAATCCTTGGCAGCGGCGACATGGACGCGTCAGATAACGTTGATGAAGATAGTCTGCGTTTCGGCCCGGGGCTTGCAGAAGCCACGTCAGTCGAGCTCGTTGACGTAAACTCTGACGGCTTTATGGATCTTTTGGGGTATTATGCAACGGGCGATCTCGGGCTAAATGTCGGCGACAAGACGGCGTGTCTGTCCGGCTCTGTTGAGATGAACGATGATGACTTGTTCCCATTCATGATCTGCAGGAACGTAAAAGTGTCGAACTAAACTTAGCCGAGAATTCTACTCCAGTCGCAACGCTACGTTATCCTACGTTTCTTCCGTGACACTTACGGACAAGGGAGCGGCAGACGAAAGAAGCACTGGCTGATCTAGATTGGAAAAGGCAAAGGATTTGATGTGGAATGTTCCCTCATGTTCTGGCAACCATGGAATTTCCCCCTTTGAATCGCTATTTGGTTCCACTGTCCAATTGCCCACATGGAGGAACACCACGACATTCTGCTCGTCGAAAATCTCGAAAATGACAACGATGTTCTGCTGCCTGCTGAGTTTATTCTCGGCTATGGTTGATAGCGTGACCGTCGAACCAAGGGTTATTTCCTTCCCCGAAACCAGATCTGTGGTGTCGGAAGGCTGACCGGACGAAATACTCAGTTGAGACATTTTCACAGGTTCCGTTTCCTTGCATCCGGGTGTGGATTCACCGGTATTCGCATACCCTATAGAGAAGGTGTTCTCCGCAAAGCTTCCACCGAATTCTGCTCTCAACTTGAAGACCTGACCCTGAGCACTCTCGTCGACAGGGAAGTAAAGATTCCTTGTAAAATTGCCGTCCTCTGTCACAGGTGCGGTCGCAAGATATGGAACCAGCCCCGAGCCCGTGACGACCTTGATAAGCACTAGTGAGCTGGGCTGCCATTCAAATTCGCCACCGAAATTTATCTTGCCTGCGATCGCTATTTCTGTCGTATTAGGTCCATACACAGCGGATTCCGTGAAAATAGTGATGTCGTTTGAAGGAAGCAGCGATGTAAAGGTCGTGCCATCATCAGATCCATCATCTGGATCGCCCACTATTCTGTCTACCACAGAGGAATAGTCTGGGCTCTGCACGTTCAGAGAGTAGTAGGCGAAATGCGGCAGGGACTCTTTATCCACTACGAGTGCAAACGGTGCGCGCTTTGTTGCGTCGAGACTCTCGCTTACGAGAGTCAGAGCCGTTGCGACGACCTGATTCTCTTTATTATAGAACGCCGCGGAAATGCTGATATCAGAAGTTTTATCCTTACCGAGATTGGTGACGAATCCCTCTATGCGGTAGTAGTCGCATGAATCGATTAGCAGATTCTCGACGTCAAGCTTCAAGAGATCCGGTTTGGCCTCCAGACCCACGTCCCAAGACCTTGATATCTTGTAGTAGGAAAAGTTCAGAAGCGATGCCGCGGCGTCTCCGCGCGCCACGATGTCAAACGCAGATTTTTCTTCTTGCCGGAGGAAACGCAGGTACGGATAACCAGATAGGCTGCCACTCACGTTCCCTTGTGAGTCAAGGAAGGTCACATCCAATGTCAAGTTCTCCACTGGCTGTTCCATGTTGTTGCGAACTTCTCCGAAAATGTGGAACGTCGCAAAATCCTGATCATATCTAGTCGAGATACTTGGAATCGATATGCTGCTTTCATTTTCGCTGGTGACTGCGCTTGCCTGAAAGACATTGTGATGCCAGAAGGGAAGAGCGATGGCTAGAATAAGAAGCGCTGCGAGCGCGAATGCCATACTTCTATTCCTCAAGTATAGTCTCAAAGCATATAGCCGAAATTTAAGGTGATCTGGGTATACCTACATACAGTCTGTTGATATCAATGGAAGTTCAGGTCATTTGGCCAAAAAAATCAGCTCGGCCACACGTAACACCTGGCTTTGGCGAGATCCGAGGAAAAATTGGATGTTTGCAGTTCGCGGATCTTGCATCAAGCTTTGAACTGTACCAGAATCTTCGTATCAAAAAGATTCGCGCGCTATCAGAAATAGGATTGCCGTCGGAAGCTCCGATGTGATAATGATCCTACCCTATTATTCGGCAGCAAGAAATTTGCGAACAGTTCAGCTATTGTTAAATATCAGGATCTGCAGTCATTAGTTCGTGGCAGCAAAAAAGAAAGCCAAAAGCAAGAAGAAACCAGCAAGGAAGTAGAATCGCGCGCGTCGCGTTAATGATTTTTCTTCCAAGCGTTGACTTGTGTTTCAGGACTCATCTGGTTTAGCCTGTTTCAGGCTTTTTAATTTTTTTCTTTTCACACTTTCATTCTGAATCGCTTGATTTGCAATTCCCGTTCGCTGCTGTTACCATCAACTGTTGCCGGCCTGTCTGGCCGAAGCCATTTGACTTCAATCCTGACGCACTGCATCTTTTTCAACAGCATAACAAGTGAATTCTCACGGGCAGGCAGAATTTTTATACCAACAGCTGCACATCATGCAGGATGAACGATCCCCCGGCTGAAAGCTATCACAGCAAATTTGGAAACGACTCGACAATCTGGTTTATCCACTCTGTTATGGAAACAAGCGGAGATGCTTTTGCAACTGATAGGAACGTCGTAGCACGCGCCAGGAAAATTTTGGGATTCACAGCGCTCGACTTTTTCCCGCTGCCGCAACACAGGGATCGATTTCCGTGCAGTGCGTTCTAGAAGGCTAGAATACACGAAATTGGCTCGAAAAGCATGACAACTTTGCGTGGCGATCTGGACTTGATAACGTCAATTCTCAGGGAGACGTTCAGAACAGAACCCTTCAAGCGCGACTATGACGCAGTGTTTGAAAGAGTGGCGGACATTGTGCGGCGCCACGGGCTGACAGAGAACCCGCGAAACTTGCGCTTTCGATTTATCCTGTGCATGCAGGAATTCTTTGATGGCATTCCCCAAGACCAATGGCGGATAAAAGATCCAACATTTGTAAAACAATCTGAGGATTTTGCCATAGCCAGATTTCGCGAATGGATAGTGGAGCAGGTCACTTAGCCTTATTCTTGGCAACCCACTCTTCGTACATCCCTATCAATCCATCCACATCCTCTGTCTTTTCGGAATAGGTTAGAATCACTGCAAAGCTCCCCTTGGCGTCGTGCCCTCTAGCAAAGTAACCCCAGAACGTGTCTGGCAACTTTTCAAAGTTCGACCTGTTTCTTGCCACTCCTGCCAGATTCTTTGTTACAGCATCAATAACCCTGACTGCGTCATCCGGTTCGATCATCATGCTTCATGCTCGGTGTCATTTAATATGACTACCTACCAGCGTTCAAATATCCTTTCGGTGAATTATTAGGTGAGATTGAAAGCAAGATGCGGTCACCTGACTTCCAAGTCGTACGCGGAAGCACACCATGGTCTTTGCCGCCGATGCCACTCTAGCTTTGCATTCCTTGTAGAACTTGAAGAAAAGAGCGGAGAAGATGCGCTGGTGCAATACTGGTACCAGATGATAGTCAAGAACCTACCCGAGGATGCGAACAGTCACGAGAGGGAATGCCTCCTGAATCATCTTATCGACTTTTATCAGCGCAAGCTTGGCGAAGTCCCTTCAAAACAGAGATACATCCAAAAGATGCTCTACATGCTGAATTCCATAAAGGATCCGTTTGATGCAGCAAAGTTCGCCTAGCTATTGGACCCGTTCCACGAGCTCGAATGCTTTGTTGAGTGATGGCGGCTCGGCGTTTGCGTCTCTGACGTAAAGGGACGCACAGCAATTGGCAAATAGGAGGCGTTCCTGAGGATCTAGTCCCGCCAGATACCCTAGGACATCAGCCGCATCCCAAGAATCGCCGGCGCCAGTGAGTGTCTTGGCATCTACCTTTATCGCATGCACAAACTCGCTTTCCTTGCCATTCGACCACGCGGCGCCGGCCTTTGTGTGCAGGTCAACACTGATGCCGATCTTGTCGGACAACTTTTTCGCGCCTGCCCTGACCTCTTCGGCACTGTAACTTGCGCCGAGCAGCCTCCCGAGACCCAAGGCATCTGCGACAGAATTACATTCATTTTCGTTCATGCCCAGCGAATCTGTGATGCTGGCGAGCCTTGCAAGGGAGTCTTTGAATTCATGCTTTCTCGTATCAACATCGGCTGGGTCTATGAAATGAAAGGCGCTTGGAGAATTTCTGAATGAAAATTCTGCCAGCTCTGTTCCCCTGCTGTTGCTTGCCCAGTTCACCACCATGACTGCATCTGCATTTTTCAGGATCGACTTGTCGGAATCAGAGCTTATCCTATCCGGGCCAAAATTGGCGTTATCTCCAATGTCGCTTACCATCACGTTCACTCTCGTTTCACCATGAGGAAACTCGAACGCAGTAGTCAGGCCACTCTTGCCGCTGCTTATCTTTAGCGTTACCCTGTCTCCGAACTGCGCGAATGCCCGCTTTATCATGCTGGCTCCCATTTCGTCAGCAACTGTGAATAGAGTGACCTTAACACCGAACTTGGCAAGGCAATACGCGACATTCACCGCATTACCACCCTTCACGTCGGAAGTCGGTATTCCCCTGATGCTGCCGCCCCCCCGCTCGGCCTTTTCAGCTAGGGCGTCGAAAAGATTCTCACGCGATTCCAGCCGGACTATCCTGTCGACAAAAAAATCTGGCATCACTACTATCGAGCCGACGATATTCAGGTGCTTTAGCTTTTCGACTATCGCCACTGAAGCTCTGGAGGCTCCGAGCGCTATTTGGGTATTTTGCGTCAAAAAGAAAAAGGAGAGGTAGCGGTCTATTCCATGTCCATGCCGCCCATTCCACCCATGCCGCCCATGCCTCCGCCTCCCGGAGGTCCTGCCGGCATCTTGGACTTGCTAGCGGCTATCACGTCGTCGATCCTAAGGAGCATGCTTACGACCT
>JANWIX010000099.1 GCA_025449675.1 Nitrososphaera sp.
ACATCTTGTCAAGCTCGTACAGGGCATAGTGCCTTGCTGCAACTGATTTCGCCCTACCAACTAGGACATCTGCTTCGTGCATTTCCATTACCCGGCACATGACGTTGTAATGGATCTTGCGAAGGTCGACGAATTTGATTCCGGCGACTTTTTTGGTCATCTTGTGTGCAATCTCGATATCTGAGTTATTGAAGGATACAAGAGCGCGGAACCGTTGCCATACTCCGGTAGGCAAGATCGTAAAGTAGCATTTCTTGTGTGCTCGGAACCAATTGACCACAACAACAGTGAGCCCATTTGGCTTGTTCACTATGTGGAGTTTATTGCAATTACATCCCCCCTGGTTGCTGCAGATCTCTGTGCTGTAGACATAGATCAGCTCGTCCTCCCGCAACCCGGTCAGGAGCCCAACCTTTATCGAAAGCCCAATATCTCCTTGAACAGTCTTTAGCTGATTGATCTTTTCGGCTACAAAGTTGTCGTCCACGATGTAGATGCGATGTTGTGCGTCAAGGCCAACGTTTAGTGCAAAGCGGCTGATGGTCTTTTCGATAAGCTCCTTACATTCAGGATTTCCGGTTTTGTAGTTGTAGTAATTTCCAAACTCTCGCATGCCTCCCAGTATCCACCTTCTCTTGTGAGGCGTCAGCTTGCTGATCTGAGTCGGATCCGGTCCAAAGAAGGTGTCCCGGAATCGTCTAAAGTAACTGACAAGCGACCTGGCATTATGCTCCTGCAATCGTTTGATATTCAGAAGGTAATTGAGCATGTCTTCAAGGTCAGTATTCCTGTAGAACGCCGGATCGAACGGCCCGTTGATCACTACTGTCTTGAGCCCGTTTGCCTGCAGGTTGACATCATAGGCCTGGATCTGCCTATCTTCTGATATGACTGGGAATTTGCCTGCAATGAAATCCTTGATCATTTCGGTCGTTGTGTTAAAGCCATAGATCTTTAATCGCTGGTTTAGGATTGGCAGCTCTTCTGGCTTGATCTTTATCGTAAAACACTTCCAGTTCCTCCATGCTGTTGCTACTTGCTCTTTTGGTTCACTAAGTGGTTCCATGGAGCGCCCACAGGCTGGTAGTTGTTAATAAAGCAAGAGAGTTGGAGGAAACCTACAATTCGCCTCGAGCAGTTTCACTTATGGTAGTCTATTGGCGCTGGCATGCAACTGGTTGACAACTGTGCGACCATGAGAAAACAGGTAGGTCGCTCTGACACGACCAGCGAATAGACCCCCCGAGGTCAGAAATTTTGAGTCAAAAATGCCCTGCTACTGCGTCGCTATGTCAGAAATTCATGTCTGAAACCGCGCATGCAGTTCTACGCGACACGTCTTCTGCGTCGCCTGCGTTTGAAATGTAAACTTAAGAAACCAAGGTTAATTACGAGCTTGTCTAATTCGAACGGCAGTTTATCATGCCATGTAGTCAGCCCCTTGATAGCCCTCAGTACACGCTGGTAATAGTCAACCAAGCCCGCCCCCGAAAAACCCCCTCGCTCTAGTGAGCGAACAGACTCGTCGCTATCGAGCTATTACAGCAGCGGCACTTGTTTTAAACGTTGCTTGGCGGCCCCGCCGGGCGACCTTTGTTCAAGACTGTGTACAAGCGTCTTTATGAGAAAATTTGAAACCAGTGTGTGGCGTGCGTGTCTGCATCATTCACATAACAAGCTAGATTAGCCACAAACCCGAACATGGCATGTAGCAGCGATGTATAGCGCTAACAAACAAGCCCGCAAGAAGACACCCCAACATGAAGCCACGAAATACTCGACGGCTCGACTGCAAGCTTTACGTGAGTATTTGGTCGGGGTGAATGCTGTAATTGCAAATTTTGGTCAAACCGACATAGAAAACGCTTTCAATGCAGGGTTTGACGAAGGCGTAAAGTGCGCCAAGCGTTAGTTATCTCACATGAAATGTATTTTAGTTACCTGTATTAACCGTAGGTCATATTACGGCAGTTATCAGAAGTGTCAAGGTGAACCTGCCTATAACAGTAGAGTACGTATGACGGTTCTTATGCGATACCGTGTAGAAGCATTATTTGTTACTTCGAGATAATTCTTAATAAAGACCTCGAACACTCAAAAACTGGCGAGGTCCGATGACAGAGATACAAGAAATTAAGAAAATTATTCAAGATCATGAGAAACGAATTTCAAAACTTGAATCTTCGCATAACGCACCTAAACCGACTCAAAAACAGAAGGCGAAAGCGCGCAAGAGCACACGTGACCTGCTAATAATACTGAAGAATGAAGGCTTCTTCAAAGCGCCAAGGCGACTTAGCGACATGGTCGCTAGGCTGGTAGAAAAAAATTATAACGTTTCATATGGCGACTTGACCAAGCCACTTGCGAAGCTAGTACAATCTGAAACATTAGAAAGAAAGAAAATAGACAAAAAGTGGGCATATCTGGCGAGGTAAATAGATGCGAGTACACATTACTGTCACAGGTGACGATGGTGAAGACTACGATGGCACAATAGAATTAACAAGAGTTAGCTCAAAACCTGCCTCAAAAGTCAAGCAGAAACAAAAGGGCAAGTCAAAAACGGCGGTTAAGGGGCCTGCGGGTGCAATCAAGAAATTGTACAACGAACACTTTTTCAACACCGGGAAAAGCCTCGCCGAGATAATGAAAAGGCTAAGTGACAACGGCATTAACTTTAGCGTACAACTCATTTCAATGGCACTTTTTCGCGCAAAATACCTAACAAAGATTGGCAGCAGGGGCAGTTACAAATTTGTTCAAAAACGCCCGCCGAGCTGAATTCGATGACTACGATTAAAAATCTAACATTGCAATTCAAGAAAGCAGACTTTTCTGAATACCCTGATGTAACAAGGTACGAGAAAGCGTTAGACGCGGGTCTGTGGGTATTGTGGGTGCATAAAGAAAAGCTGGGCCAAGAGAACTATCTTACCGCAGGCGAAATAAGAGATGTTCTAAGGTCGCTTGGTGCTTCGTTCAAAGAAATAGAATTGATTAAAGCCTTCGCAAGGGCCGATAAGAAAGTTGATGTCGAGAGAATCAACAATAAATCCGCCTACAAGATAATGCGAAAAGGTATCGATTATCTGAAGTCAAGCGCTGGCGGCGAGGGCGTTGCTGTATATTTTATTGAGGGCAATCAGCCAAGAACTGACCGTAAGAAGCTTGAAGACGTTGTTACGAAGACAAAAGGGGAAATAAAGATCGTTGACAAGTTCTACAGCAGAGAAAGTTTAGATATGATAGAGAAATTCGCACAGAAATCGAAGATAGCATGGTTAACTGCGTCGATTAGTAGAAATGAAGATGAGACAAAATTCAAGAGCGAGCTTTCGCGGTTCAAGTCTCAGTACAAGCATATATTGATTAGAAAACACGCTAAAGAATACGAGCTACACGACAGATATATTGTTACAGACGACGCGCTAATTCTCTTTGGTCATGGGTTAATAGACTTGGGCAGAAAAGAGTCATTTATTCTGGTCTTCAAAGACGACACCGCCAAAGAAATTCGTAGCCTGTTAAGTGCCAGATTCGATGAAAAATGGCAAAAAGCTTCTAACTTGTGACAATAATGCCCGCCGGCGACAAACACCGACGTACGTACGACCATGAAGGTCATGGTGGGATTCGGACGCACTACCAGCCAAGCACTAGTCTTGCTAGAAGGTCAAACCCGGACCAGAATCATAATGGAACCAGCCAGGATGATTCTGGTTCCATTGGCGGGTCGCATGGAGAGTAAACGTACAATGGATTGCAAAACATGGTACCGATAATGGTACCAACAGTGCAAGAAATATCGATAGTCTAGACTTATTCCATGGTACCAAGACTTCAAGAACGATTTCAAAATCGGCGGGTTGACTACCCGCGAGTTAGTGAGTGGACTGGGCGGGATTTGAACCCGCGACCTCTCGCTTGCGAAGCGAGCATTACTACCGCTGAACTACCAGCCCGCCGATAACGGTGCCGACAGCTCCCAATATAAAATATCAGATAGAACGTGAAGGAAAAAAGTTGGGATAACCTATCACCGCTTTTTGTCAACAAAGCATAAACATCTGCTCGACTTTATCTTCGAAAGGCAAAGAGCAGCATGCAGAACTCTTGCGATGTATTGATCACAAACGCTTCCGTAGTCGTTCCAAAAGTAGGCGTGATCGACACGGATATCATGATCGAGGACGGAAAGATCAAGTCCTTAACAAGATCGACTGAAAGCGTACGCGCATCCCGGACCATAAACGCAAATGGAAAATATGTTCTGCCCGGAGCCATAGACCCACACGTTCACTATGGCGTTTATACACCGATAGAACAGGCTGCTAGGACAGAGTCTCGGTCCGCAGCAGTTGGCGGCATTACGACCATGATGCGGATGCTCAGACTGGACGGCAAGTACGTTCAGTGCCTCCCGCAGCAGTTACAGGCCAGCAAGGGCAGCCATTTCATTGACTATTCGATTCATGCGTCGATACTCAAACCTCACCAAGTAGCAGAAATAGGATATTTGAAAGAACAGGGAATAGACTCTCTGAAAATATACATGAACCTTGGTGCTGATTTGAATCGAATCTTTATGGACCTTGAACCGGGGAGCAGCGGTGTCAGAGAAGGAGAAGTTAACATGACTGACGACCTCATGTCGTCCATAGTAAATGAAGAATCCAGCGCTCACTCCACGATACTGGTCCATGCCGAAAATCCGCGGTCATGCTCGGATCAGATACGTAATGGCAGGGAAAGTGGGCTGTCAGGACTTAAGGCCTGGTCAGACTGCAGACCACCCCACTCTGAGGCGGAGAGTATTCGCAAGATTTCAGAGTACGGGAGAAGGTACGGCGCCAACCTCTATTTCGTCCATATCGGCTCCAACGCAGCGCTTGATGCGATACTGGCTGAGAAGGAGAAGGGAATGTCAAATTACTATATCGAGACCTGTCCTCACTACCTGACGCATACGATTGATTTTGGGAACCTTACGGGAAAGGTCGTGCCCCCGATAAGATCAAAGAGCGACGTGCAGAGCATGTGGTCCGCGCTTAGAAACGGGATTGTCGACACTGTAGGGACTGACCATGTAGCCAACAAGCTGGAAATGAAGATGGGAGAAGGCGACATCTGGACTGCCCTGGCGGGCTTTCCCGGAATGGCCACGATGCTACCGGTGCTGCTTGACCATGGCGTGAATCAAGAAAGAATCAGCATCGAACGGGTTGCGGAAGTGACGAGCTATAACACCGCTCGGATATTCGGAATGTATCCGCGCAAAGGGACGATACAACCAGGGTCCGATGCTGATCTTACGATAGTGGACATGGACATTGAGAAAAAGGTGACACCAGAGCTCCTGCAGTCATACTCTGATTACACAATCTACGACGGGCTAAAGATGAAAGGCTGGCCAGTCATGACCATCGTTCGAGGCAGGGTAATCATGGAAGACGGCCAGGTAGACAGAGGCGCCCTCGGACATGGGGAATTTATACGCCGCCCGCACAATCTGCAAACTTCATAGCAAGATCGATGCCATAGCCAGGTCCGGAATGATCGCGGTCCGCCACTGCAGTCTGCTCTTTATCGAGAGTTGTTTGAGCGGGCTAGGTAGAGACCACTTCGAAAGAACCGTCCTTTTTTGCCTTGTACAAGACATCGGGTCTTCGGGTGAATAGTCCCACTTCCATTACTCCCGGTATCCTTTTCAGTTCTATTTCCTTCTTGTCCGGGTCGGTCAGCGACGGCAACGTTGCGTCAAGGATCAGATTTCCATTTTCGGTTACGAAAGGATAGCCTTTGTCTAACGTCCTCAGTTCAACCCCTGCTCCGATTCGGGATAACGTCCTTGTGACCACAGTCCGGGCCATCGGATGAACTTCAATGGGGACCGACCGCGTGAACGACTTCACAAACTTTGATTCATCGGCAACTATGACCACCTTCTTTGCAGCAGAAATGAGGATCTTTTCTCTTAGCAGCGCCCCGCCTCCCCCCTTTATCATGTTGAACTTGGAATCGATCTGATCCGCACCGTCAAAAACCAAGTCGATGTCTGGAATCATGGCCTCATCGGAAATTCGCAAGTGACTCCTCCCAGCCTCTATCTTGATCTGAAGTGAAGTGGGAATGAACTCGATTGAATCTTTGTTTGGGAGCGCCGAAAGCTCTCTGACTATGAACGTAACACTGCTTCCGCTGCCAAGACCGATCACTCGCACTCCCTTGGCAAGCTTGACTGCATCTTTGGCCAGTCTTTGAAATGCATACTGAATAGAAGGCATCGTGCGTAATCATACTCTAGTTTATATAAAATTATAATCGCCGCAGGCCCAGGGGCAAGCCAGGACCTGCAGCTACTGCTTTACAACTGTAGGTGAAAGACAGCGTAAAATGAACAGATAGGCTTTAACCTTTTGTGGTGTCTTCACCTAAGAGATTGTTAGATGTTTCGTAACCAGAACTTTGTTCTAGCTAGAACCTGCGTTCCTTTCTCAGGTCAAAACGCGGCCCGTTGATTCCCGGGTTCAGATGCCTGCTTGATAGATATTTTGTGATGTCGCCTGCGCCAGTCGCGGCCCGCTTGTCCATTCTGGAAACGGTGTCTGAAAAGTCCGCCAGACCCGGAGAACTCGGATCTCTGCCGACAATGGTGCAGAATATGCTCGTAGGGGTACAGGTCGCCTGAATTCCAGAGCCTTTCTTTGTCCACCTGAGCAGTCCAAGATTTGAATTAATTGACTTTTCCCACGACGGGTCGTTTTCTACCATCCACCTCGGAATCCTGTCGCTTTCTTGCATGTGGAACAAAGCACTTTCTCAGCTAATTAATCGTTTTTGCTCACTCTACTATTGGCCGAAACGTTCGGCTCACCGGAGATCCATCGAGGTAGAATATATAACACCCATGTCAGGCTTATTGAACAGGCAGATGCCTAGAAAACGCGACGTTAGGAAAACTCATGCATTTAGCGCTCAGCGATCAGGGAGCAAAAAGTACGGCAAGGCCGAAAGACGCAAGCGCCGCAAGCCCAGATAATCAATTGTTAGTACGTTCGCAATCCTTTGAAAGATTTGTACATGTCGGTCAGGACATCTTCTGATTTGGACGGGTCGGTCCCGTTCCCTGCGCCTTCAACCGAAAATGACACACTTGATTCGATCTGTTTGCACTGGTTGCAATAGAACATGGAAAACGTCACAGACTTGTGTTCACTGTTCGGATGCCCGCAAATATCGCAAACCATGGTGGTCTGAGAGCAACTTGTCTACTTGGAATAATAAAGAACGGGTTGTCATAAAATACTTCAGACATTAGCCAGCCATTGTACACACATTTTTCTCCAAAGCAGCGTTACGGGCGTATTGTTTCCTAACCGTTCCGGCAACGGCTGCATTCAAGGTGCCTGTCGTATCCGCGGGCATAATCGGTAGCCAACCCGTGTACGGGGCAGCGAAAGGCAAAGAACTCTAATCTTTCATAATCACAGAGCTTGGCGTGCCCGAAAAGTGCGACTTGGACTCTGATGAAAAGGTCGTTCTTATTGACAACATGCCTGTCCCTGACGTAGAGTTGCATCAACAGTCCTGATTTCCGTCAAGTCAAGAACATGTGTATGTAAATGCGCATACACTTTCAGCCTTCCTTTTTCGTGCTCGCCAGCAGTGAATGAGCCAAAGTTTGGGCTTAAGTCCGGGTCGCGATGAACCGAAAGGTAGTGTCACGGACCTGGTAATACACCAGCTGAGGCTGCGAGCATTAATCTTGAAGGTAGAAACAAGTGGATTACCGTCATACAGAATGCTAGCAAGAAGTTGAATTGAGCCTCTCAAACATCTCTAACAAATACATCCGCAAGTGACCTACCACCAACAATCGCGCCTATAGATAATCCCACATTTGCCAAAATATTGAGCGCAACATTGGCGAACTGTTTATTCTCAATCATTCCTGTAGTTTCAAGCGCAAATGATGACATGGGTAGTAAGCGAACCGCAAAAGCCGACCGCTAGGAATAATGAGTATCGTGAATCCAGATTCCAAACCAATGCAAGTATTGAGAATATCCCAAGGACGAAACTTCCTACGACATTGATAATCAGGATATTGAGTGGCAGAGTTCCTAGAACCAGTGGCGATTCTGCCAATTTGAACCTGACAAAAGCGCCAGCAACAGCTCCTAGAGCGAGTAACGCAAATTCGATTCCTTTCATTTTCTCATGCCTACCTCATTTTTCAATTTGGTAGGCATTATCAGCGCCTTCTCAAAAGGGCGGTTCAGGCTCACGTCAAGGCTAGTGCCATAGCCTAATGACGGTATCGATGGATGTCAGCAATAAAGCTAGTGGAGCTCTCCTCATCATTCATGTGCCGCAAGTTAACACTCCCAGGATTCGTGCTCATGTGCCGATAATGTAACAGCACCTGCAAGCAATATGTTTATATATAAGAATAAAATATTTATATAAGGTTGCGAAGGCAGCTAAAAAAGTTTTGGTGAAAAAAATTGGTCAAAGATGTTTCAATGTTTGGCGACCGCTGCCCGCGTTGCGGCAGGGGGTCTATGGTAACAGACAATTCCAGCGGTGAAATGTTTTGCGGAAACTGCGGTTTTGTCGTCAGTGAAAGGATTGAAGAGCTTGGGCCTGAATGGCGGGCGTTTTCCAAGGAAGAGCACGAGGATAGAAGCAGGGCAGGTATCCCCACTTCTCTTGCTATGCACGACATGGGACTGGCGACAATAATCGGACCTGTCGACAAGGATGCATCCGGCAAGCCGCTTTCTGCATCCATGAAAAGTACCATTGAGCGACTGAGGACCTGGGATAGCAGAAGCCAGGTTCACGAGCCGGTGGATCGAAACTTTCGTCAGGCATTCTCAGAGCTGGACAGGCTGAAGGACAAGCTCGCGGTAGGCGATGCGGTAATAGAGAAGGCAGCCTATGTCTACAGAAAAGCACTGGAGAAGGGGCTTGTTAGGGGCAGATCGATCTCTGCATTGGTGGCGGCGGCGCTTTACGCAGCATGCCGAGACACAGAGACTCCCAGGACACTTAAGGACATTGCCAACGCGAGTAACATCAAGAAAAAAGACGTAGCCAGGTGTTACAGGCTTTTGATACGCGAGCTGGATCTAAAGATGCCTGTGGTCGATCCCGTGAAATGTGTGGCCAGAATCGCCAGCAAGGCAGGTCTCTCGGAAAAAACCAAGCGCAAAGCACTTGAAATCCTAAAGAAGGCAGAAGAGGGCAAGATCTCGGCAGGGAAGGATCCAATGGGTCTTGCTGCGGCAGCGCTTTACGTTGCCTGCGTAATGAACGGAGAGAACAAGACACAAAAGGACGTTGCCGAAGCTGCTGGTGTCACAGAAGTAACTATCAGGAATCGCTACAAGGGCCTAAAGACCCATCTCAGGCTCTGAGCGATCCGACTAGCTTTTTTCTTTCTTCCATCAGAATTTTTAGCGTCTCTCCGAGTTCGAGATTTTTGGCACTCGGCTGGACGCGAGATTCGATTACTCCAAGGCACGTGGTTATTTCAGAGTCTATCGATAGCAATCTATCGAGCTCGCTTTCCCTGATCACTCCATTAGGCGTCAGGACATCTGCGTAACCGCCATGCACCGCTGCAGGCAACCTTGACAGGATTTCAGATATGACGCGGTCCTTGGCCGCAGGACCTGATCTGATTGCCCCTACCCTTGCTTTGATGTTGTGGTGCGTCAGCCTTTCAAGGGCGTGCATCTCGACGTAACTCGACCTTCCAGTCGACATCCCCTTCTGCACAATTGAAGCGATCCTTACAGTCTCGCCAAGGCGATTCTCTACTCGCTTGTGTCGCCTCTTGGAATTGTTCTTGTGCAATAGTAGAAATTCGCATCCGGCCGGCTTAAATGCCTTCGTATGAACAAGAGAAACTGCAAGATTGATTCTGAAAAAAACGCGCTACTGAACTTCTATCGAATCGTTGTTAAATCCCATCTTTACCAGATAGCCTTTGACTTCATCTCTATGGTCTCCCTGCAGCATGATAAAGCCGTCCTTTGCAGTCCCGCCGCATGCAAAGGTACTCTTTAGCTCCTTTACTATTCTCTGCATGTCTGAAAGTTTCGGATTGATGCCTTCGATTAGAGTAGTTGTTTTTGAAAATCTTCTTGTTTCAAGGCGGACGACAATCCGTGCGTCTTCCTTTTCGAGTTCTCCGCAGGCGCAGAGATCATCGGGGAGACCGCATTTTTTACAGATAACCGCCATCGAGCAACAGGTTTTTCACAATTCCTATTATTAAGCCTTCTTGTCTCGTGTTGAAAGCACAAAAAAGAAATTCGACTCCGACGTTTGCAACATCATGACTTCCGATGAAAGTGCCGCGCGACTCAAAAACGCAGCGTCCCTGCTCATAAAAGGTGGGACCCTAACAAGTGAGCCCTGCCCGAAATGCGGAAACGCCCAGGTACGGTTCGCAGGCAAGCTGAGTTGTATCAGCTGCGGCAATGAGCAGAGAATGGATTCTGAAAACGCAGAGCAGGAGACTAAGGTCGCAGAAAAGAGAGAGCAGAACCCAGTTCCCAGCCTTCAGTCCTCTGCTGTGCTTGTCGAAGAAAAGATCGCTTTGCTGGTGTCTGAAATAAGTGCGGAAGGCGACATTTCACTGCAGAAGCAGAGGGCCGAGCTCCTTGAAATCTACCTTCGAATCCTTGAAAAGATCAGAGGTCTTTCCCGCTAAGCATCGGAATGTATTTAAAAGCATGCAAGCATCCGGCTTGTGGAAATGAGCAGCAAGAAGAAAAATGCCCCGTTGCCGGCGTCAAGCGCTGGACTGCTTAGGTTCTTTGAGGATGAAACAAGGGGCGTCAAGATCAAGCCCGAAATTGTGCTGAGCATAACCGGCGCAGTTATTGGAGCCTCGATTCTTATCAGAATTCTTTTCCCTGTCGGTTGACGGCTCATGTTCGCGCGTGCGCAGACCGATGACGTATCGAACATTC
>JANWIX010000100.1 GCA_025449675.1 Nitrososphaera sp.
GGGGGCATCGAGACGCCAATTGTAGGGCGGGATGCGTGTATCAACGCTGCGACAAGGCTCGCCATAGAGGATCCCGAGGATGCGGATTCAAACGCAATATTTGGCGCAGTCAAACATTACGAAGAACTCGTAAGCAAGGGCTACACGGTAGAAGTTGCGGTAGTTGCCGGCAAGTTCAACAGAGGCGTAGAGGCTGATGAAAAGATAAGCCTCGAAGTAAAGAGCATATTGGAACGGTACAATGCCGACGGCGCCGTCATAGTTTCTGACGGTGAGGACGACGAGACCGTGATGCCTGTGATTCAATCAAGAATACCGGTGATCTCTGTGCAGCGGGTGATAATCCGGCACAGCCGCAGCGTAGAGTACTCTTACGCTGTCCTTGGCAGGTACCTAAAGATGGCTGCCTATGATCCACAATACTCAAAGTTCTTCCTTGGTGTGCCAGGAGTGCTACTTGCAGCTGGCGCTCTGGCTCTGGTTTTTGATGCGGCAAAATGGGTCGCAGTAATAGTTCTGGCCGTCCTTGGCGGGGCATTCATTGTGAGAGCTTTTGACATAGACAAGGCAGTGGGCTCGCTTGGAAGGCTCACGCCCACCAGCTTTATCAGGATATTCTCAGTCATCGCTGGAACCCTCATCATCCTTGCATCCATTGCCAATGGGCTCTCTAGCATACCGCCGGAATTGATGGACCCCAGCCTTGACGCTCTCGAAATTCTGACGAACAGGGTGCTTGTCGGAAGTTTTGTTGGTGGTACGATTACGCTGCTCTGGATAGGCATCGCGACCATTCTCGCCGGCGATCTGCTCAGCAGCTGGTTCAGGGGGAGCGCGAGGACAATGTCTGACGTATTGAGGCTCGCGGTTCTTGCACTACTCTACATCCCGATGCTGCAGTTCACTGCTGTCCTGATAGAGGGAACAAATCCGTTTACGCTAATTTCGTCGCTCCTGATAGGGCTCGCAGTGTCGCTTGTGGCAGCCACTTTCGCCTACCAGTACTTTAAGAACAGAAAGGGCGGCGAAGAGCTGAAACACTAAGGTCGCTTATCATGCCACAGCACGGAGAGCACGATTCGCAGGAGCAAAAATGGTTCTGCGGCTATTGGCTGTCGCAGGAAGAATGGCTGGACGTGCATGATTACGCGCCCGCTGTCCACAGAGAAGAGGCGGAAGTCGATTCTGATGAAGATTGACAGCACGACACAATTCTTGAAATCATGCCGATGATGTTGGCTTTGAGCTCTTCCTTGCAATAGAGTTCTCCAAAAAAAGACATAACACGCAATCGGGCGACTAATCAGGTCAACTGTTCACAATAAACTTACAAACAACCAGATCAACTTGAGGGCATGGTAGATGAGCGTTCCGCTGGCGCCGTTGTTTTCTTCTCTGAAACAGGACACGATGATCCGGAATATCTCTTGCTCCATTACACCGCAGGTCATTGGGATTTTCCAAAAGGCAACATTGAAGCCGGAGAAGGGGAAGAACAGGCCGCTACCAGAGAGATCCGCGAAGAAACGGGAATTACTGATGTAAAGTTCATCGATGGATTCAGGATGAAGATAAACTACAGGTACAGGCATGGCAGAAGGCCGGTGCAAAAAGAAGTAGTACTCTTTCTTGGTGGAACAAAGACAAAACAGGTAGTGCTCTCGCACGAGCACATCGGCTTTGCGTGGAAAAAATATGAAAGTGCGATGGAACAGCTCACTTACCAAAACGCCAAGAACCTCCTAACAGCGGCCAGACAGCACCTACGGCGCCTAACATCATAGCAAGTGCAATGTGATCCTCGTCAGCGGGTTTTTTTATTTTTTTAGTCTGACTTGCAAGATGCGTTCCTTGATTTCCCTTGCAGCTCTTGCGGGGTCTTTTGCCTCCACGATCGAACGGCCGACTATCAAATAGCTAGAGCCGTTTCTGATCGCACGTTCCAGGTCTCCACCCTGCGAGCCAACACCGGGAGAATAGATCTTTATTTCAGGGCTTTCCCTGGCGATCTCTTTGATTATCGCGGGCCGCGTGGCCCCGACCACTACACCGTCCGCATCGGCACGGGATGCCCGCTCGAGAAATATCCTGTACAACTTTTTTTTTCTCGATGCAACTGCAAGGCCAAAGCCTTCGGCTGCCCCCGGATTGCTCATATAGACAAGTGCGATCACACCGGCGCCCGTGCTGCGCGCTTTTCGCACAAGTGATGCCAGCGCGGCCTGGCCGATGAATGGATTGGCAATCACCGCGTCAAATCCCATCCTGCCAGCCAGATGATCTACCGCAACGTCATTGGTGTTCTCTATGTCATTGAGCTTGATGTCTGCAATCGTCTGCAGGCCATGGGAATGCGCAAGGCGATTCACATGCGCGACTTCAGATCCAGAAAGCGGCAGCATCAGATGGAAATTGATCTTTATCGCGCAAATGTTTTCATGCACCGCGCTTATCATCTCTTCGGCGAGTTTGAGCGGATCCGCCGCGCTCGGCGGGACGTCAAGGGCCAGAATTACACTGCTTTTCTTTTGTGCTGCCGCCAGGGAAATCCTTTCACGGAAAAGCCTAGTCATAGGTCTTGACCAGCGGATGATCTGCCTGCAGCCTCACTACCTTGAGGTAGACGTAGCCGTGCTCGTCAATTCTCGCCGAAAATATAGGCTTCTCTGATTTCATGCTGGAATAGCGCAGGAACGACTCCTTTGGCGCTTCGTCCAGCGCTACGTAGTAAAAGTATGAAACCGATTCGTTGTCATTGGTGCTCATCGGAGAGCCGAGGATCACCTTGCCCCCTTGCTCGCTGAACATGAACAACGGCAGCGGCGGCTCGTCAAACATGGTCTTGTATGCAGCGACCTTTGCAAGGCTAGCCAGGTCCTTGAGCTTGATCACGGTATACCCAGATTTTTTATCCACGCGAGCCGACCTTGCAAGGATCGGCGGGAACGTGTCGACATTGAGTATGGGAGAATATACAAAGGTCGGGTTGCCGACCGAATCCGTCAGCAGCACTTCTTCCACGCCGCCTGTAATCCTATATGCTAGGTACTGGCCATTGCCGATATCGGCCTTTGAATAATAGATCACCGCCCTTCCGTTGATAATGTCTGTCTGCACCGCAAGCACACTCTCTTTGTTAAAGACGAGCGAGAACGCAGGCATCGGAGTCCGCTCAAGCGCGCAGACGAGCCTGCCAAAATCTTTGAGGCCGCCAAGCGCGATGTAGCAAGGAGCTTTGAGCGCCAACTCGCAATAGTGTTAAATGTTACATTATTAAAGTCATGCGTCGGCGGTAAATCAACCGTTGAACCGGGGCGACAAAACGGAGGAGCTAGTTGGCCGCGCGCGAGATATTCTTTTTTCTGCCAACGACAAGCTCGGCGGATCTGCACTTTGGCGCGCGTACGTTTCAATAGAATATTCCATTTTGGATCTAAAGCTGCGCTACGGCCTGGAAGGTGAGGTGCCGCCAAAAAAGCTGTCGCGAAAAGCTGTGGTGGACATCGCGGCGATAAAGTCCATGGTGGTGGCGCTGGACACTTCATCGGCCGACAAGAAAAAACTGCTTTATGATTTGCGGGCGTGCAGGGACATGCTCAAGGCAGCTGTGGCAGGTCACGAGCGACGATCAACAACGTCGTAAAGATCAGGCCCCGTTCCAATCAGCGTGACTCTGAGCCCTATCTCTCCCTCTATTTCTTCAATGAACTTTCTCGCTTCAGCCGGCAGGCCGGAGTATTCTCTCATGCCCGCGCACTGGGGGTAAAGCACATCAAGCTTCGTTACGGCGAGCTCGGTAGCGCTGTTTATCCTGACGGACTTTTTGGCAAGGTCCATGTCAAAGGGAGAAGCTCGCCTCTGCCTCCCGGTGACGCTTCCGTATTCTATCCATCCGCGCTTTTTCGCTTCGTCCTCGCCAAGCTCGTTCGGGAGAGGTCCGCCGCCGACGCGCGTTACGTACGCCTTGAAAACTACCAGAACGTCATCGACTCTCTTGGGGCCTATGCCAACGTCGGAACAGATTCCCGAGGCGGTGACATCTTTGGAAGTGACGTACGGATAGCCGCCGTGGAAGAGGGAAAGATACGTGCCTTGCGTGCCCTCGACTATTACGCGCTCTTTGTTTTCCAGAGCATAGTTGACCGAATTGCTCACATCCTCGATGTAAAGCGACAATTCAGGGACATCCTTGGCGAGCTTTAGAATCCTGAGGGCCCTGTCAGAGTTTGCCGGACCTGTCCCAGTCCCGGTCGTTCCCACCGTCGTCTTCAGATGGTCCTCGCTCTTGTCCCTTTCAATGTGGGATTGCTCGATTATTCCGCACTGCGCGTCTACAAAAGTGCGGTCATCTGCACCAAACATTGCTATTTCGCTAATCAACACCTGCGGATTTACAAGGACTCCGGCGCCGATCAACAACCTGGTTCCGGGATTGAGCGCGGCGCTTGGCAGCATGCGTACCTTGTATGTCTTGCCCTCCAGCGAAAAGGTGTGGCCCGCGTTTGGCCCAACTCCGCCCCTCACCGCTATAGCAGCGTTATCCTTTCTGGCAAGGTAAGCGATGATCTTGCCTTTACCCTCGTCACCATAGAATCCGCCTACAGCCACAAGACAGGGCAACACGTGTTGTCTTGAATAGTGGATATTTAATCGTGATGCGCAACGGATTAAATTCCCCCTTAGCCGGAATTACTCGCGTGGTCAGCAACCAGGACGCGGCCGGAAACATAATACAGATCCTAGCAAACCTTCCTGACTTTTTGCGCAAGCCCATGCTTCAGGGCCGGCTTCACGAGTTTTTTGCCATGAGCGAGCAGGACAGGCGCGAGATGATCAACATGGCGCTAACCGCCGCGCCGGGAATGGATCCAGAAAAGCTTGCAGTCCTTGTGAGAACATGGCTTGAAGTGCTCTGCGAGTTCGAGCCAGAAAAGAGGATGATCATCTTTGGGATGTATGCAAATCAAGCGCTGAAAAACGCAGAGCTGATAACAAAGCTGGACTTTGCTTCACTTACGCGGACCTTTCTGTCTCTGGATGAAAAAGAGAAAGAGAAAATAATCGACTCGCTACATGAAGTCCTTTTCGCTATTCCAGAAAGGGATAAAGTCCTAAAGCTGATACCTGAAGATTCACGGCGCGCCCTGAAATTGACGCGCTAGTGCATGTGGTCGGGCTTTGTTTCTGGTTTCTTTTGGAGCTCGCCTTCAGACTTTTCCAACCCAAAGAATATCCTCTCGTACTTGCGCAGAGCCTTCCTGTGCTCAGGCAGGGACATGTCAAGCCTCATCTCGTTCATTACGATAACTGCATAAGTGGTCCATTCCTTCCAGCATGCGGCGCATGCAGGATATTTTTCAGCGGCGGGATCATCTACTACTTCCTCGATTGTCTTGCCGCACTTTACGCATGTCTTGGCCATCCTAGTATCAGTGTACGCCCGATCTAATAAACCGTCGAGATCGACGGCGCGGAGAAATCAAGATAGCCTAGAATAACGGCTTTTTCATATTCGAGCCGCACTTGCCGCATCTTGTCCCCTTGACCTCTGATCCGCAGGACAGGCAGATGTACTTTATTTTGACGCCCGCATTTGAATAGCCACCGCCCATCGTCTCGTTGCCAAATCCAAATGACCGAAGTGCGCGGAGCTGCTTCCTTCTGATGTAGAACATTATGCCCACCAGCACCGCAATGTTTGCCGCAAGGCCGATTAGAAAACCGAAAAAGTAGCTGACTACAAGACCCGTTCCAAGGCTGGCGCCTATGAACAATATCTGCCGCTTTAGAACCGGCTTCAGGGTGCTGTCCATCGCACTATATAGCAACTTCTTTGCTTATGAACCTATTTCCAGATCAGGCCCTACTGACAACCTTATTATAGTTTTGAGGCTCATTCTGCACCTGTGAAGGTGCACTGCCCCGACTGCAAGGCAATAGCAGAGCTCGCAGACGATTTTTCCTATGTAAAGTGCTCGAGCTGTTCCTTTGACATGACCTACGGGGAATATGTAAAGTACATCGCCTACAAAGATGCGCGCTACCGTGACATCCTGAGCGACTACAAATAGACTTTTATCAGAAAAACCACGAGAATTTTAGCGTGGCAGTGGACGCCTTTGAGCTGGCGATGAACTTGCTTGGGCTGGCGGTCTCGGCCATCATTGGCAGGTTTGCCTTTGCAGGATACAGCACGATAGCAAGTCCGAACCTGCTGCGCCTCATGTTTGCCTTTATCTTCATAGCGATAGGCTTTGTTCTACTGACAGGCGCCCTCTTTATCGAGCCGAGAGACAGCTCTAGGGGGCTGGCCACGGTAGGCCTGGGGGCACAGGCCGTTGGCTACTTTTTCATAGCCTTCTCTCACAGCATCAAGAGCTTTGACTTTGCGCCGCCTCGCTACTTTGCCCTCGTTCCACTCACACTCACGCCTTTTATCATACCGGGAAATTCAATAGAACATCTTGTAAGGTCAATTTCTTTTATTCTATTAGTATATGTGTCCATTGAAACGATGGCATCATATGTGCAGACCAGGAGGACTAGTACACTCATGATAGCTTCGGGTCTTGGAATGCTCGCAGTCGCTGAGTTGATGGCGTGGTACAACTTTGTCTATCCAGGCCTTTTCTTCCATCTCGCTATCGGTCTCAAGGTGGGAGGCTTTGGCATGATGTTTGTTCCTTTCTCAAAGTTTGGTCTTGCAAGCGGTTTGAACAGTGGGAAGGTAAATCAGGTTGGCGGGGTATAGGACTCACGTAAGCATCATTGCGGACATTCTCTCCACCGCAAAAAAGTACAGCTACGAAGGCTATGAAAACGGCGCCACCGTAACGCATCTAATACGCAGGGCAAATGTCCCTCACCAGAGGCTCAGCTCGATGGTCTCGATACTAAAGGAGTCGGGCCTGCTGTATGAAGACTCGGCCAAATTCCGCATCAGCGACAAGGGAATACTCTTTCTGAACGCCTACACCGAATTCAAAGACTTTGCGCAAAGCTTTGGTTTAAAGGTCTAGCCCTCACTCGCCGCCCACATCGTCGTCGCTATCGTCATCATCAAAATCGTCCTCAAAGCCGTCATCAAAATCATTGTCTTCAGACAATTTTCTACGGCATGATCCGACTGGAGAGTTCGTTATAAATTTTGCCAGCTAGCTCGATTTCGGCTTTTGCTTCTCGGCAACATCCTGCCGACAGGTTACTATGCAGGCGCATATCGACACGGTGCATCTCCTTATCTCGCCATCATTGGGGATTCTGGCGACGATGTCTGTATGGAGGCTTTCTGCATGCAGACACTTTTTGCATAAAGGCTCGCTGTAAAGCGGCAACCGTCGATACTTGGATTGTTCAGGGTATAAAGCTAACCTAGTCAGCTTTTTATAGCAAGCCTCTTTCCTCTCATGCA
>JANWIX010000101.1 GCA_025449675.1 Nitrososphaera sp.
AAAAGATTCCAAGAACTGCATTGGACGAGAGGTTCAGAGAAGTCTCTACTCAACTCATTGCGAATGCAAACGAAAGCGTGTACGTAATAGCGGGAGAACTGGGCTCACTTTACTTTCAAGATATGCACCGGGCGGCTGCAAAAGCTCATGACAGGGTTTCTAAAGGAATCTACGCGTACGCCACCGAGAAGACCCCACCTAATCTGCGTAATTTCGCAGTATCCATTGGGATTGAATTGTATATAGGGGAAAAGGGATTGACCGAACACTATCTGGTAGTTGATAGAAAGCATTTCGTCAAGTCAATCAACAAGCCACTGAACAGGGAAACAACGGTCGGCGAAAGAGAAGGCGAGGTCCACTACGATGATCCAGAAGGAGCAGACGGGATTATCAGGATGTTTGATGAATTAAAGTCGGCAGCAAGACAAGTCATTTCCATAGACAAGAAAGCAGATCCATTTTATCACTTCTTGTACGGTTCCCAGTCACACAAGTGACCCTAGCTGAAGCTTAAGGCATTCGCAAACTCTGATGTACTGATCAAAGCGCTGGTTGAGGGTCAGCAAGCTGCGATTATAAGATGAGATCTGCGCTTGAAATGCTCAACTTGAATATTGATGAAAAAATAGTGATAAGTGATTTTGTCTACAGTGATGTTCAAACTGCCGCTTATTCGCGAGGTCTTGATCCAGAGGAAGTTGCCTATAAGATTACGCCCGCGCGCACGGCATATTTCTGGATAGAACCGATTTCTAACAAGATTATCGACAACGCGTTTACCGCGATGCAAAGCAATCCCAGGATCAAGCTCACACTAACTGATTGGACATCATTAATCTGGATGGCGGAGAACGGAGTGGACAAGATCGTTTCCGATAGAGAAGAAATGGACAAGGTACTTTATGACCCGTTCGATGTCAAGAACATCCCGAGAATATTAGATAATCTTAGAAATATCCGAAGGATCTAGGATTCTCATCACACTGGTAATTCTGCGTCGCGTTGTTGGTCCAGAGGAGAGGTAGCAGTACCCGCACTAAATATGGTTTAAATATTGGCCGCCTAATTAGGTAAGCCTAACTACTCTGCCATCCTGCGATGGTTCGCTGTAGCTCTGGTTGAATGAAATGGTAAATCCGCAACTAAGATCATTGCCCCCTATTCTTGCCTTCACTATCCTACTCGTAGTTCCTGTTTCGGCACTTGGCCAGGCCGCAAGTAACCCTGATGCGCTGGTGATAATTGTTAACCTGGAGAGGATCAGGGTGCAGCTTTTGCTTGCCGACAAGAGTCTGTCTGCAGGCGATGCAGAGAACGCGTTTGCTCACGCTTTCATTCCCCACACGGCAACTTTTCCTTCTGTCAAGCCGCAGTTGAAATCACTTGATGAGCGATCTGCAACGGAACTTGAATCGCTCCTGACAGAGCTTCCCATCATGATAAGAACTTCGGGATTATCCAACGAGGTGCTGAGGCAAGAGATTGCAGAAACACTTGCCGTGCTTGACGGCATGTCTGCAAGACTCGATCCACAGCTTGCATCGGACAAGTCAATAGTCTCCCAGACGGCGGTGTTCCTTCTTAGAGATGCGGTCCAGTCCTATGAACTGTCCAGTAACGGTGTCAACAGCGTAGACCACGAAAACGCAGTTGGACTGGTTGACGCAGCGGATTCTAGATATCAGTCAATTTCTGGAACTCTGGATGAGCGCAGAAGGTCCGAGATCGGTTCCTTTTTCACAGAGCTTCGATCCTCAATTGACCAAAGGGCAGATCACGACTCTATCTCGCGGCTTGCCAGCGCCATCGAGCGCGATTTGGCAGAAGATCTTTCGCTGGGTTCAGGGAACGTAGCAAATGGCGACAAATATTTTGCGGCCATCCGGGACCTCCTAGCAAAAGTAGTGTCCGCTGTGAAGGCGGGCAACTATGAGGAGGCAGACCAGCATGCGATATCTGCGTATCTTGACAACTATGAGTATCTGGAAGCACCTATCGAGAACCACGACCCAGAACTAATGACGACAATTGAGATAGAAATGAGAGAGGAGCTTCGCGAAATGATCAAAGACAAAGAATCGCCTGCTGATATAGAATCCCATGTTGGAGGAATCCTGGTCAAGCTCGCTAGTGCCGAGCAGCTGGTTGCAAATGATCTTTCCCAGAGCGCTGACGCAACAACTTCCGGATTCGCGGATATTGAAGCGCTGGAGGCCGGCTTTGGTGCCTACGCAGGCGACCGCAGGGCAATTGGGGAGGCAGAGGACCCGGCCAAGGCGGCAGTACGAAATGACATCGATCAGATCAGAATAAAGCTGGATGGGGCACTTGATTTGTATGGGCAGGGCGACTCGGAGGGTGCGCTGCAGATGTCCCGGTCGGCGTACCTGGAAAGCTACGAGAATATTGAAGTCCCGCTCAGGCCTATTGACCCTGACTTTACGCTTGACATGGAGATCAAGTTTGCGGAATTAAGAAATCTGATTCAGTCGGGCGCGCCGTACGAACAGGTGGAAGCGAAGGTCATAGAGCTTAGGAGAGGGCTTGACGAATCGGAAAGACTTGTTTCTGGGACCGGCATTGTTGCACCGGCAATAGCGTTCTCCACTTCATTTTCAATAATATTTCGCGAAGGCCTAGAGTCCGCCCTGATAATCGGCGCGATACTGACGTACCTGGAGGCTTCAAGGAATGACCGGTTCAAGAAGCACGTCTACTACGGGATCGTCATCGCGCTTGCCGCCACCGCCGTGACATGGTTCATCGCCCAGTTCATTATCGAGATCTCGGGAGCAAGCAAGGAGCTCATTGAAGCCATCGCCGGCGTGTCTGCAGTGGCCGTATTGTTCTGGGTGAGCTTTTGGATACTGAACAAGGTGGAGACGAAAAAGTGGATCGAGTTTGTCAAGGCCAAGGTATGGAAGGCTACCACGACCGGAAGCGTGATGGTCTTTGTAATGCTGTCTTTCTTTACCGTCTACCGCGAAGGCTTTGAGACAGTACTCTTCTACCAGGCAATGCTCTCATTTGCAAAGTACATGGAGTGGTACGTCGCGGCGGGCCTCGTTGCCGGACTTGCAGTCATTATAGGAGTTACAATGGTCGTAAGAAAGCTCGGCAAAAAGTTGCCGCTCAGGGTCCTCTTTGGCCTGACGATGGGAATAGGCGCGTACATGTCCATAGCATTCATGGGTAACGCCGTGCGCGAGTTCCAGGAGGTAGGCTACATCTCGACCACGCACCTTATCGGAATTGTCCCAAGACTTGACATTAACCTGGCGACGATGACTGGCATTCACCCGACACTTGAAACAATAGTCGCGCAGCTGGTACTTCTTGCTGTTTACCTGATGGGCTCGCTTTACGTGCTTGTCCTCCAGCCCCGGCGCAACAAGGCAATAGAGGCGGCAAGAAAATCCCACTCTGACCTCATCAAGAAGGGCGCGGCGCCAGAGCCGGCCAAAAGAAAAGGCTCGGATCTGGAATAGATCTGCTCGGCAGGTGCTTGTGGCATGTTATCTGGAATATGCAGCGCGTACGTCCGCCTTTTTTAATATCCGATTGTTGCCGCGGATGTAGTGAGAAAGTTATCGATCTCTGCAGCTGCTCTTGCTGTTATGGGTATTGTGCTCATATCGTCACTGGCATTCATCGTTAAAATGACGTTCATGTAATAAGAAATAGCATTAGTGACTGTCGTCCTTTGAAAGAATGATTCTAGAAAAAGAGGAGGGAACGCCCAGCTTCCTGGGCGGTTTCCTGTATCAGGCGACTTCTACAAACGGGCAGTTGACCACGACGCCCGCAATCGCTGTGCTCAGCTTACCGCCACTGATTGCGTCAGAGATCTGTTTCGCGGTTGTCAGAAATTCTGCCTTGTCCGCGTCAGCCCATGTCGCTGCAATTATCCTCCAGAGCGGACTGTAGCCTACATCGCCTACGTTGCTTCCTGCAATGCTTGCCTGGAATCCCATCGGGCCGGTTCCGTTGATGCCATTTGTGAATACCCAGAGGTCAGAAGAAGAGCCGGTCAGAAGTGTGGACCCAGTCCTATTGACGTGAATCACTCCTAGCGCATCCGCCACTTCCTTTACCGAGGCATCAGTCGCTATGTAATAGATAGTCGAGCCGTCTGGCGCAAAGCCCCTGTGTGCCACAAAGGTCACGGTCATTTTCTCTTTGTCGATTTCAAGAACCTGCCCTCCGCCGTATCCGGTTTCGTCGGTGAGGGTCTTGTCCTGCCTTACTGCAAGTGAGCCGCCTTCCCACTCGACAAACGGACAGTTGACTACCAGTTCTGTCCGGGTTATGGTGACTTCTCCCGCCTGGAGCGCCGCCAAAATCTCGCCCTCTGACTTTAGTTCCCTGGGAGTAATTTGCCACTCGACCATGATTACGTTCCAGAGAGGGCTGTACTCTGGGTCGCCGGGCTGCGAGTCAGCGACGTTTGGCTGGAAGCCCAGAGGACCAGGACCGGCTATTCCGTTTGTAAACGCGTAAATGTTTGCCAGTGCAGAGGCTGGGGTATTTGCTAAAGCAGGCGAGTACGCTACCCTAAAGCCGGTCAGGTTTGTCAGGTGTCCGGCAAGATCCCTGTCGGAAGCTTCTGTAGAGATGTAAAATACTTCGTTTCCATCGACAAAGCCTCGAGTCAGCGGTATTGTTACAGGGACATTGGTCCGGGTAAGTTTTTCCGGCTTTTCCATCATTTGGCCGTCATTCATCATCTGGCCTCCAGAGGCGCGCAACTTTGACACCGTGCCATAGACCGGATTTTCTCCAAAGTGGCCATTGACCCCTTCAGGTCCGATCCATACCGCGATGACTGCATCATTGATTATCCTGATGACTACCGGTACGCCGGCAGCTAGACCGTCAGGCAGCGCCACTGTGGCAGTCCCCTGTACCGTATGGGTTGCACCTTCAATGGAATGCTGAGAAACTGCAAGGTTGGTAATGGTGTGCGTATGGGACGATGTTCCATCGGGCTTAACCATAGCTATCCTCGAAATAAAGCTGAACGATGGTTCGGCCGCGGTTTCGCTCTGCGACATTCTCAGTACCCATATGCCTGATTGTATCCATTCAGGCTGGCCGGTGTCTGCGAGCTGTACGTTAGAGATCTGCCCCCTGAACGCGTGGTATTTGTCTTGCATCATCATGTTGTCATTCATTGCCATCTTGTCGTCCATCATCTTGTCTTCCATCTCTGCAAAAGTGCTTTGCAACGGCTGAACTACAAACAAGGCAGACGCCGCAAGCAAGAGAAACGCCGCGACAAGGCCGGCTGACGACCTCGTCGCGCCTTCATGTCTTTTGGTTTTCATTGAAAGCGATTTTCTGACAATATATAAAATGCATTTTTCCAAATGATGTCCAAATTCATTCCATATCAAGATCGCCTTTCGTTGCTAGCTGTCGGTCTGTCTTATCTGTTCTTTTCCGTACCTCGCAACCACGCCCGCAAGTTCTTCCATGGAGAAAGGTTTTGCTAGGAAATCGTCAATTACTCCCGAAGCCGGAATGACGTTTCGCCATTCTTTCTTTCGGATCGGCAGTGATGACATGACTACGAATCTTAGTTGTGGCCTTGACTTTTTCGCGCTGATGGCCAGCTCGATCCCTGTCATGCCTGACATGACAATGTCTGAAATGACAAGGCCGCACTCTGTGCACCCATCGGTTAGATGCTTTAGAGCAAGTGACGGATCGCCAAAGGCATGAACTTTGTGGCCGTTTCTTTCCAGCATCATGGTAGTCACTGTCAGCACGTCCCTGTCATCATCGACGATCATGATAGCGTTGGATGGCGACGAGTCCAAGCCTCTGCTAATATTTGGCGTTATGATATTTAAGCTTGAAGGGATCGTACCTGTTTGACGATCAGCCTTTCTGCCTCATTCGGTGAAACATACCCCGATGGAGTGTGGAGTGAAGAGTTGTCGATTCTGACACGCCGTAAGCACGCCATCTTAAGAACGCTTATAAAAAAGGACATTTCCTATACGTAGGAAGAAAATACTTGGCAAACACCTCCTTCAGGGTGCAGTCGCACAAGTTCAGCCAGGACAACATCCAAACCGTTCTTGTATGCAGCAAATGTGACGAAGTCTTTTCAAAGGAATTTCCACTAGACCTTGAGGGACAGACAATTGAATTCAAGTGCCCTGTTTGCGGTGCGCCCGGAGAGGCCGACCTTCCGTACAAGAGCGCAGCAGAACGCGAAGAACTGGAAGAGGACTTTGAGGAAGCAGAAGAGGAAGAAGGCGGCGAAGAATTTGAAGAAGAGTACTGAGCCAGTTCTACGCCAGCAAGCTGGAAGTGCAATGCGATCCAAGCATCATATTGTCTAGATTTCTGGGACATTCTCTTTCAAAAAAAGGATGTTAAAGGATATTCTTTGCTTTCTCCTTTAACTTTTCAGCTCCGTTGTTGACGTCGCCTTGTTCGCGAGAATGTCGGCTACTTTGTCTTAGCTCGCACTACTCTTTTTTCGGGATTTGCTCGCCCTTGCTGCTCGCTGCCGACTTTGCTGCTGCCAGCTTTGTATTTTCCAAGTACGCTAGGGTCATCCCCAGATTGCCAAATCCCATTGAATTTAGCGTTTCAGAAGGTACCATTACTATCGTGTTTCCCTGCACCTTTATCGATTCATACAGCATGTTGGACTGCCTCAATGCGTAAGCGACGGGATTGTTCTCATAAACCCTTGACGCCTCCTGGAACTGCTTTGCGACCTGGACTTCAGACTCGCCGTATTTTACGCGTGCATTTTTTTCCCGTTCTGCCTGTGCCTCCATCGACATTGCGGCCTCCAGTTCCTGCGGGATAATCACCTGTCGGATCTCTACGCCGGTTACTTCGATTCCCCAGTTGCTTGCTTCGCTTGCTATAACGGACTTTACGTGCTGGTTTATCTCCTCCCGCTTTGAGAGAACGTCCTGGAACGCAGAGGAGCCGATGTTGTTGCGCAGAGTAGTCTGCGACACCTGTTGGATTATTTCATTAAAGTTCTCCACGTTCAGTATGGCGTCCCGCGCTCGCTCTTCAATTATCTTGTAGCGCAGGATAGCATCGATGGTAACAGGCACGTTGTCCCTGGTGAGCATTCGCTCCGCCTTAAAGTCCCTCACCTTTTCCCTAATGTCCACGACAAGCACGCTGTCGACAAAGGGGATCCTCGTCTGGACGCCTGGCCCGACCTGGCGCTGGTACTTGCCCAGCCTCAATATTATCCCCCTTTCGTACTGTTTGATTATCATCAAAAACGCCGAGATGATAATCGCGAGCCCGATGATTATCGCCACGTACACTACTGCTTCACTGGGTATCGAAAGCCCCGCGGCGACTCCCGCTACTAGTATTATCAATCCTGCTACGACGTGGACACCAGAGCCCTTCTGGCTGACTAGTTTTTCCGAAATGCTAAACAGTGACGACATTTCCAAATTACCTCATCTGTCTTATGGACGGCCGCGGATTTAGCGTTATTGCCGTTCTGTCATTTCTTTGCCAGCTGCTTTAGATGGTCCACCACTATGGGCAGAAACGCCCCGACGTCAGTGACTATGCCTATGGCTTGGGCGGTCCCCCTGTCAATCAGCTTTGTCACCACCGGCTGGCTAATGTCTACCGCGACTACCTTGACTGATGCCGGCAGCATGTTGCCAACTGCGATAGAGTGGAGCATTGTGGAAAGCATGAGCACCATCCTGGCTCCCTTTGTGACCTGCTTGTACTTTCTCTGCGCGTCGACGACGTCCGTGACTACATCCGGCAGGGGTCCGTCGTCCCTAATAGATCCGGCGAGAACAAACGGAATGTTTTGCTTGATGCACTCGTACATCACGCCGCTCTTCAAGATCTTTTTTTCGACCATGGATTTGAGGTCGCCGGCCTTGAAAACCTCATTGATGGCCTGCATGTGGTTCCTGTGGCCCCTAACAGCAAGTGTGCCGTCCCTGACCTTCATTCCAAGTGATGTTCCCAGGAGCGCGTTTTCAACGTCATGCACTGCAAGAGCATTGCCGGCCAAGAGCCCGTCAACAAAACCCATCCGAATAAGGCTAGCAAGCGCTTCAGCGGCTCCGGAATGCACGAGCACAGGCCCGGAGACCACGATAATCTTGCCGCCGTCCTTCTTTGTGTTGTATATGTCGTTTGCAACCTTGCGGGCGATGTGCTGCGTGGGCCTCTCGCTAGAGCTGGCACTGCTCATGAACTGAAAGATGTCCACTCCTTCCCGGGGGCGCTCCTGCGGGATTATCTTCACTCCCCGCTCGCCCACCACTATCATGTCGCCCTTTGCGATGTCCCGCACCATCCGGCACTCGGCGGTATTTCGTTTGGTGTCAACCGCAATGCATTTGTCCATCATCATGTTCTGCACATTTATCCACCGGCCCCGGGAGAATACCTGCGTCGCGTTGTTGGTAGTACTGTAGAAATCATCAGGCATGACCATGTCCCTTGGGGCGGGCTCGAGCTTTGCTTCCTGAACGGATATGGGCTGGGCGCCTTCCCTGTAGACCAGTTCGAGTATGTCTTCGAGGTGGTCCTTGCTCTTTGCCCTTATCAAGAGCCGGGCAAAGCTGGCATCTTTTTTTCTCTTGCCCACCGTGAATTCGAGCACTTGGAAGTCTCCCTTGAGATCCATGATGCTGTCAAATATCCGGGTAAGTATCATCGAATCGATTAGGTGGCCTCTGACCTCTATTTCCTGCTCAAACTTGTCCGCCAAGGTATAAAGTCGGTTAGCCGATTTCTTGATTATAAAGCTATATCGGCAGCGACAGCTTGCCGAAATATTCCTGCATGTTCTGTTCGGCCTTTAGCCTGCCGACGATTTCATTCCTTGAATCTTCGGTGAACCACTGGGCTATTGATTTGGCGATGCCATTTCTGTCGCACAGCGCTATCATGTAGCCCGAGCTTTCCTTCACCACTGCATACAGGTTCTCTTCGCCTACAGGATCCCACTTGTTGTCCTTGTTGTCCTTTAGGGCAAGGGCAGGCATGGCGTGGCCGGTGTAGCGCGTGAGGAGCTCCTGGGCAGCCTTTACCCTCTTTTCGCCTATCTTGAGGGCCACAAAGTACTGCATTCAAGCATTATTCCGCCCTGCCGGCGTTTAAAGTCTTTAGTTGGCTCAGAGTGCAAAATGCATCATCCCGTGCGGTCAACTCCGTCTAGACTCTTCATCGCCGCGTTTAGAATGTGACTGGACCTAATTCTTGATTTCGATCCGAAAAGTCATGGCCTTAGCTTTTTCGCAAGATAGCTTAGGATATCCCCTTCATCGCCTGCGGCAGCTCTTGCCGATTTCAAGAACGGGGCGAGAAGGTTCTTTGCGTATCCCTGCTTTGCGTACTGGCTGGCCTGAAAGCCCATCTCTAGCTTGTCCAGCCTGTGCACAAATCGTGCGATCTTGGACCTGTTGTCCGCGTATTCATCCCAGATGTCCCCGTACTCTGACCTCACCTTCTGGGGCAGGCCCTTGAGAATCGCGGCCATCGCTTTTCTTTCCTTGCCGGTTTTTTCCCCGGGCGCAAGATCTCCGGGCATAAAGTCTCCTACTATTGATTCTGCCAGGTCATGGAGGATAACCATCTTCATCGCCCTGTGGGTATCAAGTGCCATCATGTCTGATAGCAGCATCGCCATCGCGCACATCGAGAAAGTGTGGTCCGCGACTGATTCTGCGTGTCTGACCCTGACCTTTGAAACCCAGCCGGAGCGCTTTACTGACTTTAGTTGCAGTACTGATCGAAAAAAAGGGTCTATGCCGCTGCCCTTTACCATTTCCTCGTGTCGCCTTCAAGCAGGCCCGAGCCATGGTGGATCCTGTCGATGTGCTTTGATAGTTCCTCATTGTCCTTGAATTTTGACTGGCAGTAGGGACAGTTGACGCCTTCTTGTTTGGTCATAGGGAGAAAAAGGGCGTACCTCACTTTAAAGTTAATTGCCCTTTGTCGCCTGCATATTGCCGACGGCATTGGCCGCTACTCGCGTGCTGTTGCCGTCCAGCGCGGACGGAACCAGATCCACGAAATAGGCAAGCATGGTGGTCGCAATGGCCATCAATGCAGTGATTCCCAGGATTATCAGTACGTTGCCGACTTGACCCAAGACAGTACAGCTTGCCAAGTTTTCCTTTTTAATGTTCGCATGTAAATTCAGATGCTACTTGCTGTGCCACGCCACGTCAGACACCCCGAGCCTCTTGTTCACGAGTCGCGCCGATACAAAGAGGAGGTCCGAGAGCCTGTTGAGGTACACGAGTATCTCTTGGTTTATGTCGTTTGCCCTTGAAAGCGACACGACGCTCGTCTCTGCCCTCCTCGCAATCCCCCTGCTCTGATGAAGCAGCGATGACTCGATGGCCCCGCCCGGAAGGATAAAGAATGTTATCGGATCCAGCTCGCCCTCAAATCTGTCGATGACAATTTCCAGGTCCTCTGACATTTTTTTGTGAATTCGGGTAGTCTTGTTCCCGGATTTTTGAAAGTCCGGGTCCGCAAGGTCTGACCCCACTACAAAAAGATCATTTTGAACTTTGACCAGGACGTCGACAAGGTCGGAAAAGCTCCGCTCCTTTTCCTTGAGGAAGGCGATCGCAAGACCCACGCTAGAGTTGAGCTCGTCCACCGCGCCATAGGCCCGTATGCGCTGGCTGTCCTTGCCCACGCGCTTGCCCCCTATCAGGCCTGTCTCGCCCCTGTCGCCTGTCTTTGTGTAGATCTTCATGCGATCTAGAGCGTCCTGGATGTGATTTAAGATTATGGCTTTGAGCGCGACCGTCCTCTTAAAATAGCACGGTCAAAAATCCATGTTGAATGAAAAGGATTGCAATAGTAGACGACGAGCCAGACATCACGGCCGTCCTGAAGAAGGGGCTCGAGCAGCACGGGTTTTTGGTTGACGCGTTCAACGATCCAGAAGACGTGCTGGCGCGCTTCAAGCCTGACCACTATGACTTGATGATAATAGACATCAGGATGCCCAAGATAAACGGCTTTGATCTTTACCGCGAGCTGAAAAAAAGGGACGGCAGAGTAAAGGTCTGCTTTCTGACTGCGTTTGAGATCTATTACGAGGAATTCAACAAGATTTTTCCAAAAATCGACGTCAGGGCATTTGTAAGAAAGCCTGTTAGCATCGCCACCCTGGTCAAGCAGATAAATTCTATTATCGAGGGGCAGGAGTAGATCTGTGATCTCTAAAGTATTCCACCAGCCTGATGGCGTCTGATTCCTTCAGGCTCTTTCTCTCGGATCCGATATACTTTTCAAAGGCGCGGATCTCGCCGTCCAGCTCGGCGTGGCGGCTTGTTGCCGCTTCGATTATTAACGCATAATTTCTGTGTGGAAAATAGATCTCTTTTGCGACTGCTGTCATCGCTTTTTTGGTTTTCCTGCCAATGACTCCCTTCTTTCTTGCCAGGAACAGATTGTAACGGATGTCCACCATTGCCTCCGACTGCAGCCTGTAGTCGCCATCGGGCGCAAAGGTCACTGCGACTTCGTCGTCTGCGTCTATCATGCCTTTCTTGTAGAGCTGGAAGACCCTGCCGATCCCCATCATGCCGAACTTTTCAAGCTCGACTGCGCGAAGTGCGCCAAGGCTCGCGGCGCCGGCAATGAGCACTCCGGGCTTTACAGCAAGCTGGTACACCTCAATTGGAGTAGGAGGGTAGTCCTGAAGGAACACTCCGTCCACAAGACCCACCATGCTGACCTCAGAGTCAGCGGCCAGCCTCAGCAGGTCGCCCTTTTTGGCAGGCGGCCTGTATTCTGCTTCCGGCAGTATTTTTTTCGCCTTTTCATGGCTCAGGGAGGGGCCCAGAAAAATTACTTGCTTTGCCATTGTCTAAAGCACGCCCTTGCGCGGGTCCCCATCACTGATTTGGTGATCTTGAACGTTTCAAGGCCCGGCACGATTGCACGCACCACGGGGATCTTTATCTCTGGGTTGGTCAGGTCAACTATTATCACCCGGTTCAGCCCTGCTGCCTTGAGCCTTGAAAGCAGCAGCTTTATGTCGTCGAGGATATCTTCGTTAAAGAATGTCGCTATCTTTGAGAATCCTATTCTGTTCTTTGAGGCCATGAACTGCCAGGCGCGCCGGTCGTCGGTGTTGGACTCGCCGTAGCGGATCTTGCGCAGGTCGTCCCTAGCCCCCTGAATGTTTGCAGCCCGCGTCTGGGAAACCTCTGTAATTGCCCGGAGAAGCGCGATCCGGGCGTCAGGATGAGTCCCGTGTCCTTCTGCAAGGTAGCCATAGTCGTGCGACACCCATTCCACGCTGCTTGCGTTAAACGTCGGGATGCCGATCTCGGAAGTTATGTCTTTGATAGTAAGTGGGATCCCCGCCTGCCTGAACTTTTCAACCAGGTCCCTTGCAGGCTGGAAATCGAGCTGATCTATATCGACGTCCGGAAACACTCCTGGATCGTCCACGAACTTGTCGGCCTTGATGTTGGGAACCTGGAATCCTGCAGAGTTGAGCGAGTTGACAAGGGTGCGCAATATGTGGAACGGTATGGCGCTTGCGCGCAGCTCGGCCAGGCTCATCGCGTCGCGCTCTATGACTTCGCAGAGCGCGTGGCAGACTGCCTCCTCGATCACGTTGCCTGACGCAAGTCCGTTGGTGTGAAAGTATGAGAAGGGATTCACCGCCGGCGGCTGGGGAGAATATCGAAAGAGGGCGATGGTGGCTGGGACCATCACTTCTTCGCCGCTGGCGAGGTCGTGGCCCGGCAGCCAGTCCATAACCATGTCATCGAGATATTCGAACCTGACTGGCTCGATGATTTCTTCAGGATGCAAGACTCTGTGGTTCTTGCCAAGCTCGGAGTAGCTAGAGCGCGTAAACTTGCGTGGCCCGCCGGCGGGAAGCGAGGAGTACCGCTCGATGCTCTCCATCACGGCACTTGCCTTTGCATGCTCTTTTGTCGGCCCCTTGCCGCTGTAGACCCAGATATAGTCCTCGGTGCCTGGAAGCACTGCGGAATAATTTGGTATCCTGAGGACATCCATGTCGGTGATATCGGCAAGCCGCGTGACGCCTATCCTGCTGACAAGCGGCATGACTTTTTCAAGGGTTTCACGTGCCGGCTTGATCCTGGAGGTGCCGTTCACCGTCCATTTTTTTCGGCTCTGCAGCTGAAGCACTTACTACTACAAACCCTTATTGAAGTTCATATCAAGCTTTCCAGATCGGGATTGAATTCATGCCTTCTTTTTCGGAAAGTCGTGGAGCTCCAGGTGACTGCACCTCATGCACTCCCTTGGCTCTCCGCCTGCAAGGTAATTGATGTAGAAGCATTTGGAGCATTGGAGCCTGGCGAGGCTTCCGTTCAGCGTCAGCTCGCTCCCGTTCTGCCCGACCACCTTTCTTGACACCAGGTTCTGGATGACCGGTGTCATCGTCTCTGACAGCTGTCGGGGATCGTTGCCCCTGTACCGGAGATATAGCTCGACCATTTCGTTTGGCAGCGACTCGCGGATGAATGCATTCTTGCCTTTGGCAGACTGGCGGAAAAAATGATCCCGCAGGTACCAGTCAAGCTCTCTGACCGCGATATCAGGGTTTGACATTTGATTTGAACTATTGAGTAGAAACTATATTAAACAATGGAAGATCGGCCAAGGACGTTCAAACAGAATAATAATTGGGAAGCACAATCAGAGCTGCGTGCCGCTAACACCCTTTCATGCACACCATCTTATCAAGATCGTCGATGCGGCAGCATCAATTAGGATTGATAGGTTGGGCAAGAAGTTAAAATAGAATGAACGTTTGAGAAGCTTTTATCTAGCAGGTGCCAGAATTCATCAGTATCATTGATGAATAGCCAGAAGCCAGTAAAAGAAACATTGATTGACTACTCCGCGGCTATCGCTCTATTTGTATTCGGATTGGTCTTGATTTCACTAGCATTTTACGTTGGCGTGGGTTTTGTAGCGTTGGCTGGTTTGCTCTCTATTCTGGCAAGCGTGGTATGTGCAATCCTGATGCGATTCTTTCATCTTTGAATGCCGATCCCAGACTGGTTTTATAGAACCTCAACTTGATTAGTACCTGTTGTGCGTGTTCAAGCTCGCAGCTACGTCACTCTTGGCGCTAGGCATAGGGATGATACTGTTTGAAGGGGTGGTGCGGAATCCTACCCGCGCTTGTGGAAGTACTGATGGTTGGCATTGTCAGGGTCAGGAGTCAAGACACGAACTTGGATTCTCTACAGTCCTGAGTTATTCCGAGCCATGTTTACCAACAACGCCATTGAAAAGCTTGCTATCATGATTTTCTCTATCCTGTTGGTCATTCTGATTCTAGATGTGAGTATTGTTTTTGCCCTATCCGAGATAGGATTACTTGTATCAGCTCCAAGATTGCAGAATCCAGTTGGTGAAAGGATCAACAGCATCGGAGTCGGTCAGCAAGCAATCATAGAGGTATTGATAGACAACAACCAAGAGTTAGAACTCCCATTCGTCATTTTAATTGAAGTGAGAGACGAAACAGGTGTTACCAGAGCTCTATCGTGGCAAAGTGGAATACTGCCAGTTGATGGCAATTACACAATGAGTGCTTCGTGGAGTCCCAAAGATGGATGTGTTGACCAAATCGGGGCATGCGATTATGAGACTAGAACTTTTGTCATTTCGAATCTTGTAAATCCACAAGTGCTGTCAGAGGTCAGAGTGGCAGAGTTCACAGTCCAGATGGAGGAGGCAAAAGTAAAGCATTACACGCTTCCTATCAATGGAACGGAGTACGATATTCAATATTTCATAGAATCAGGACACATTAACAGCATCGTAGTTGATAGAGAACTATCCACACTCACCCTCTCTTTGGACGAAGTAAGCTGGAAAACCAGCTTTGTGATAGAAGTCCCTTGGGATGTGGCTAACATTTCTTTTTCCTGTGGGGATGGCTCCGTTCCAGAGGAATATCAATCAAAAGTATTTTCCAACCTCATCTTGTTCGCTGATGGAATAGAAGTTGTAGCCACGATTGTTGAATTAGAGGCGAATGAATTGGTCAGGTATGGGCTAGAATTAGAGGCAGGATCGAAACAGATAGAAATAGTCCGTGCATGCCTAGCATGAACGGCAATTTATCCTTCAGAAGGCGAGAACAAGTGGATTCCTATCACGACGGGAGTCAGATGGAGTCGAAGCGAAAAATAAGAGGAGTATAGAGCTTGTCGGTCTCGCTTACGGTTCATGAAGCGTACATAGACGATGTTGGGCGTGGTGTTGTTAGAATTGATTACGAAATAATGGACTCACTAGAAGTCATCTCCTAAATGGTAAGATAAGGCAATAGTCGAATGGCTGACCGATTTGTCTATTGGATTTTGCATGTATTCTACGCATTTTTTGGTAACGAGCCATTTATGAGATGACTTCTAGTTCCTTCGAAGGGCAATCATCTTGAGTTGGAGAATCAGAGAGCCGTGAAAGTAAGGAACCAGAAGAGTGTTAGTACCTATGCCAAATGTGTGCCACTTTATCCATCTGATGAAGGGAAGGGCATGGCTAGATTAGATGATATCACTAGAGGGAATGCGGGTGTGAATCTGGGGGATACTGTGGAGCTGACAAAGGTAAAGTTGTACATAGCTGAAGTTGTATCAGTTGTTAATGTTGATCCTACTCCGCCGCTAAGCGATGGATATCTGACTGAGGCGATGGAGTCGATTGTGATAAAAAGTGATGATAAAATACGTATCCCATACTCTGGTGGAAAGCTAACTTTCAAGATTATCAAGATTCTACCCGCTCCAAGAATAGAAAAGGCGGCGGCAATTTGCACTCTGAGTACCAAATTTATTCTCTCTGAATCTTATCATGGATCAACAACCATTGGTTAGATAAGAGAATTAAGAAATAGGCGTGATTACGATGCGATGAACACATGGATAGCCGTTTTGTTAGTATCTATCCACTTGGACATTAAGAATCTAGTTAAGAACTAGTAGGGCTGCTTGTCATTTCACCTTCGTGATGTTAAACGAAAGCCCCTCTGTCAACCGCCCAATAATGGTTATTA